>CAZCUL010000423.1:0-3299 GCA_964501475.1 uncultured Verrucomicrobiota bacterium
ACGGACATGGAGACCTGCTACAAGGCGTTTGTTGCCGAGTGCTTGCGGGCCATTCCACTCGAGTCGAATTGCTTCGGAATTGAGCCCGAAATCACGGCCAAGGTGGCCTTGAATCGGTTTCGCGTTTACGAAGTTCCCATCAGCTACGACGGGCGAACATACGAGGAAGGCAAGAAGATCGGCTGGCGCGATGGTTTGGCAGCCCTCTGGTTCATCGTCAAGTACCGGTTCAGCTCGACATATGCCGATCCGGGAAAAGTTGCCCTGGATGCGCTGGAGCAGGCGCCGCAGTTCAATCACTGGATGTACGAGGCCATCCGCCCGTATATGGGTGAACGGATTGCCGAGTTGGGCGCTGGTCGCGGCAACCTCAGCCGGTTCCTGAAGGAGCATGGCGCCTTGCTGGCGACCGATTACCGGGCGGACTATCTCTCCGAACTGAACGAGCGCTGGGGCTATCTTGCGAACTTCCGGCTGGCGGCGCTCGATTTGACGAACCCGGAAAGCTATTCGCTCCTGCGCGATTTCAAGCCGGACACCGTCGTCTGCCTGAATGTGCTGGAGCATATCGAGAACGACGGCCAGGTGCTGGCAAACCTGAAGGCGGTTTTGCCCGAAGACTCACGGGTGGTTTTTTTGGTTCCGTACAATTCGAGGCTGACCAGCGAGTTCGACCGCCAGATCGGGCATTTCAGACGCTATGATCGAGGCGAGTTGGAGCGCAAAATGGAGGCGGCCGGGTTCGAAGTCGAACGGCAATTTTATTTCAACAAGGTGGGTGTGCTTGCCTGGTGGCTGGGAAACACCTTTTGCCGCCAGCAAACAATCAAGGCGTGGCAGCTCAAACTCTACAATCTGCTGACACCAATCTTTCGCCGGCTTGAGCCTCTTCTCCCGACCAGTGGACTCTCCACGGTGGTAGTGGCCCGGAAACCGCAGGAGTATCCCGCGCTGGTGGCCGAGGCGCAGGTTGCATGAATGCGGTCCTTTCGATCGGCCTGCTGCCGGGCGCCTGGCTCGGATATTTCTGGCTTGCGCGCGAATTGGCCGCTCGCAACCGAATTTGCGCTGACTGGCGGGTGAGTTGGGCATTTGCCTGCCTCTGCTGGGGGGCGACGGTGACCGCTCTCACTGAAGTCAGCAGCGCTTTCCACTCATTCGATCTGGGCACGCTCCTGTTTTCCTGGCTCATCGCGGACATTGGAATATTCAGCGGCGCTTTCGTCCTGATGCGCAAGCGCGGCATCGACTGGCCGGGGCCGGCGATGGCGGAAGCCCTCAGAGCCAGTCGAAGAGCCTTTGTGTCCTGTCCTGCTGACGCTCGATTCTATTTCGGGATAACCGCCCTTTGCGCCGCCCTTTTGTTTTGTGTCGCTGCCTTTACGCCCACGACCAATTACGACTCGCTCACTTACCATCTGCCGCGAATGCTCCATTGGATCCAGCAAGGGAGCGTCGAACATTTTCCCACCAACAATTGGCGTCAGATCGAGTTTGCGCCCTGGTCGTCATTCGCGATGGCGCATCTTCACCTTTTCAGTCGAGGGGATTGGCTCCTCAACCTGGTGCAATGGTTCGCTATGCTGTCCACGCTGATTGTCGCGAGCTTGATCGCGACCCAGCTCGGCGAATTCGCGCGTTCATGGCAGAAAAGGGAAAAGACGAGCGAGTCGGTCTCCCAGGCAACCCGCGCGCGACTCGCAGGATTGACCGTGCTTTTGATCGTGATGCTTCCGATCGGACTGGTGGAGTCGATCACCACGCAGAACGATTACAGCACCACTTTCTGGCTATGCTGTCTGGTTTGTTTCACCTTCGTTCTTCTCAGAGACCCAACGAACCTGTGGCATTGGCTGGGAGCGGGTCTGGCCGCCGGGCTGGGCGTGCTGACCAATGCGACGACCTACATCTACGCGGCGCCGTTGATACTTGTCGCCGGTCTTTATCTGCTTGTGCGTCTTCCGGGACCGCTGGCAAGGATGCGGGCTGCCCTGCTTTTTGCGGCTGCTTTCCTCGTTTTGAATGCCCCTCACATGATGCGGAACCATCTGCTGACAGGGTCGCCACTCGGATCCCCGCGCCTGTTTGCCATCGAACGCAACGAAAGATTCACGCCGTTGACGCTATTCTCGAATGCCATTCGCAACCTCTGGCTTCACGGAAATACAGGCATTCCGTGGGCAACTGGGATGGTGAATTCGGCATTGGGCGCCCTTCACGCCAGCACGGGTGCGGACCTGAATGATCCGGCTACCACCTATTACCTGGGCAAATGCCGGCTGGGCACGCACCCCTACGTGCAGGACAGTTATGCAAGCTGCTTTTACCATCTTCTTCTGATTGGTTGCTGCGGTCTGGCGCATATATGGAGGTCGAGAGAGTCGAGGGGATTTTTGATCTATGCGGGGACAATCGGCCTGAGCGCTCTGCTCTTTTGCTTCTATCTGAAATGGCAGTTGTGGCATACGCGAATCCATCTTCCCTATTTCGTCCTGCTGACGCCGGTGGCCGCGTGGGTATTGGTGGAAAGCAATCGACGATGGCTTTCGCATTTGACCTCCGCGGGGATTGCTTTGTTCGCGGCATTCTCCCTGGCGCATAACCAATCGCGTCCCATTTTTCAGGCAGGCTTTCTCAAGATGCCACGGGAGGAGAGATATCTTGCTCCTCATCGGCCTGCTTACAATGAGCCAACCCGGCAGGTTGCGGAAGAGATCGTAGCGGCAGGGGCGAAAAGCGCGGGGCTGAAGCTGGGTTTCGATGAACCTGAATATCCGCTTTGGATCATGCTTCGGAACCGGGGTTTCCGCGGGCTCATTACTCATTATTCGGTCGAGGAGGAATCAGCGCGGCTTCCGGCGGCCTGCGTAAAGCCAGACGTCATCGTAACCACATTCGATATTTTTCCGGACCACATTCGGGATGAATACCCGTATGCCGACAAGTTCGGGAACTACACGTTGCTTTCGTCCCGGCCGTTGGAGCCAGCCCGGCTCGCCGAGCGGCCGCAAGACAGGGAAGCAGGGCTGGTGGGGGCAGGGGATAGCACCGACTAACCTGGAGGAATGAATGCAGGGACGCAACATGCCGAAGACAGGTGGCTCTGCCAGCGCCTTCCCGGAGCGCGGACAGTCGCCTCCAGCGTCTTCGACTCGCGCCCGGCACCCTGGCTGAACCGAGCCCTGACGCCGGAAGAACCTTATGACTTCTGAGTTCATTCTTGGATTGCGCAATCGTCTCTTTGGCGCCAGGACCGTTACGCCGAACGACTCCAAACGCGGAGCCGTCGTGGCGGTCGC
>CAZCUL010000424.1:0-4706 GCA_964501475.1 uncultured Verrucomicrobiota bacterium
TGGACGAGCGCCGCCCCGGCGGCTTCCGGCGCCACTGCTCCCGCAACCTGGGGAACCGGCTGCGCGGGCGCGGCGGCCGGCGCGGCGGCGGCGATGAATGGGAAGGTTTGCGGCAGTTTCCCGGCCTTCACTTTTGCGGCAGGAGCCGGCCCCGCCGGCGCCGTGAAGTCCCGCTGCGTGGTTAAGATGAACTGATCAAACTCGAAGCCATCCTCGCGCATCGAGAACTGGATTTCGTGTTCGCCCGGTCTTTCAATATCCAGGAAGATTTTGTAGGGTTCGCCGCAATGGGTTTGCGGTGTGCGCTGCTTGCTCTCCCAGCGCCAGGTGTTCTTGCCCACGCACCATTGCAGCCTTTCACCGCTGGCCGGCCACTCTCCGTCCAGGCCAACGTGCAAGCCGTTGTCCTCGCTGCCGGTCGAAAACGCCCGGGCCCAGACATAGTAGCGGCCCGGTGTATTGAAGTGAACTTTGTAGTGCAGCACGGCCATTTGGCCCGCCTTGTTGGAAAAGTTCTCACCCGCGACGAGTTTGTCCCCGTGCGTTCGGCGCGTGTCCGGCAGGCATTCCACATAGGCCCCGCCGCTCGCTCCGGCCACGTGCGGGGGGTCGCCATCCGGCATGGCCTCGGGCGAACTCCTCGAGGTGGTAATGTGCCAGGCGCGTTTGCTGGTCGCGGTCTGTTTGAAGAAATGCTCCGCTTCGATCGCCGCGGTTCCATCGACTTCCTCGAAGACGAGATCATCGCCAGCGAGAGGTTTGGGAATGCCGGCGGCTTGCAGCCCAAGGCCGGGAAGCCCTGAAAGTACAAGCGCCAGAGCGGCGGCCCGAATTGCAAAGGCAACGGCAGAAGCCGCGCTCGAGACAGGTCGCCCGGGAATGGTCGGTGAGTTCATAACGGACCTTTTAGGACAGCGCAATTTCCGCGTCCATTCGGTTTCCCGTAAAATTCTTGCGAGTTTGCGGCCCGCAAGGGTGGGCAGTGCGCTGGAGAGGGATGTCCGGCCCAGCAAGCTGCGGCGATTGCTTGCGGAAAATTCACATTAATTTACGCAAAACCACATGGACGAAGTCAGATTCTGCGGCAATCTTTCTCTCATTCCGTGAAAAAGACCTTATGTGGGCAACCTCTAGCCGGGCTTATGAAAACCAAGACTATTCCCTTTGCGTTCCTCGCGATCTCCGCAACCTGCCTCGCGCTCCCGATGACGGCTGCCGAGCTGGCTTCCGATTCGTTCAACACCTACTCGCCAGGCCTGCTCGGCGGAAACGCGGACGGGTCCGGGTGGACCGGGGCGTGGGTGGCGGGAAGTTCCGCTAATGTAGCGAACGTGATCGATACCTCCATGAACCCGCTCATTTATTCGATCCCGGGCGGCGCCACGCTCGACGGTGGCATTCGCGCGGTCGAGATCACCGGAACGGCCAATGCACTCGTGGTCAGCCGCGATTTTGCCGGCGGAATCTCCTCCGACTTTTTTGTCGGAACGATGATCCGGGTGGGTGCCGGTTCCTGGACCGATACGGACACCTTTGGCATTCATTTGGCGGACAACACCCTCAATCCCAGTTCGACCTTGAACTTCGGCCTTCGCGGCCCGGACACTGCAATCGTGCGCAACGCGACAGGGACTCCCGTGACGGGCGCGAGCACCTCCGTTCCCACGACAGTCGGCGAAGTTAATTACCTGGTCGCCCGCGTCAGCAAGGCCAGCGGCAGTTCGACTTTCAACCGCCTGGATCTCTGGGTGAATCCGGACCAGGATTCGATCGTGACAGCGCCCGATGGCGATGCCAGCGTCGAACTTGCGGCAGGAACCGGTCTGTCGTCCATCACTCATTTGTTTCCGCGGGTGGCGGTGCTCGAAACAGGAGACTCGATTCAGTTTGATGAGCTTCTGGTTGGCAACGCCTGGGGCGACGTGGTGGCGGTGCCTGAACCTTCCACCTGGGCGCTGTTGAGTGGCGGATTGCTGCTGCTCGCCGTCCGGCTTTTCCGGCCGCGACATGGAATCCGGGAGAATCGATAGCCCGTTGGTTGAACTTTCGGAGCAGGCGCGATAAGTTTGCCCGTGTCATCTCACCCCGGTCCGTCCGCCTGGCCCTCGCCTGTTTTGGCGAGGCTGGACGCGCCCATGACACAGACGGATTTTTGCTTGAGGAAGCGGACGTTTTTGCGAGGCTTTCCCGCCCGGCTCACACTGCTGTTCTTGCTTTTCTGCACAGTGGCCGGTGGAGTCGGCGCGCCGTATATCAGTGAATTCATGGCGTCGAACGACCGAGTCCTTGCTGATGCCGACGGCGAGTATTCGGACTGGATCGAAATCCACAATCCGGATGCCGTCTCCGTGTCGCTCAATGGCTGGTATTTGACCGACAGCACGAACGAGCTCACCCGCTGGCAGTTTCCAGATGTCACGGTCGCCGCCAACGGATATCTGATCGTGTTTGCCTCGGACAAGGATCGTCGCAATCCGGCCGGCGAGTTGCACGCGAATTTCAAACTGACAACGGCGGGCGAATACCTGGCGCTGGTGCGTCCCGACGGCCTGTCAGTCGCGTCCCAGTTTTCTCCCGCGTTTCCGCCCCAGCTCACCGACGTCTCCTACGGCCAGAGGCTCGGTGCTCAGACTCCGGTAACGCTTGTGCCTGCCAATACCACGGCACACGCGCTCGTTCCCACGGGAGCCGTGGACCCGAATTGGACGGCCATCGACTTCGTCACCGACTCGAGCTGGATTTCCGGCCAAACGGGCGTGGGTTTTGAAGTCGCTGCCACCCCGTCCAACGCAAGAATCCTCTTGGTCGTGAACGAGAGCGCAACCGGCGCCGCCCTTGCCGGAGACCAGGCGTTGTTGTCACGGCTTGAAACAGTGCTCGGACACACGGTCACCGTGGTGGATGATGGCGCTTCAAGCACCGGCGATACGAACGGGCAGGACCTGGTTATCATTTCGTCAACGGTGGCGTCGGGCAGCGTCACCACCAAGTTCCGGGATGTAACTCTTTCAGTCATCAACTGTGAGGCGGCTCTCACCGATGATTTCCTCTTTTCCGGCGGCGGGGCGAATCTGGCCGGCCAGATTGAGATCACGATTACTCCTGCGGGAGCGTCGCATGCATTGGGGGGAGGACTCGGGGCTGGACCGATCCAGGTGCGGGGCAGCGCGGTTACGTTCCACACCGCTTCCGCGAGCCAGTTGGCCCCAGGGGCGACCGTGGTGGCCGCCGCGGCAAACGCGGCGCCGGCCACTCTATTGATCGAACGCGGCGCGTTGCGCAGCGATAACTCACCCTCGCCGGGACGGAGAATTCACCTTCCTTTCGGTGATGATTCCGTCAACGGATTGAACAGCTCGGGGCTGGCCCTGTTCGACGCGGCCATTGCTGATGCGCTCGAAGGGGTGGCTGGACCGCTGCGGTTCGCCGGACTGATTCGAACGGATGTGCGGGCCCTCATGCACGGCTCCAACAGCACGGCTCTGGTGCGCATTCCGTTTAACCCCGCCGAACTGAGCGAACTCGAGACGCTTTCTCTTCGCATGAAATACGATGACGGCTTCGCGGCGTTCCTGAACGGGATTGAGATAGCCCGGCGGAATGCTCCCGCCGGCCTGAATTGGAATTCGAGCGCGACTGCCGCGCGCCCCGAGAACGCGCCGACGGTTTTCGAGGAAATCGATGTCAGCCCGCATCGCAGTCTTCTGCGGGTGGGGGAGAACATTCTCGCCCTTCACGGCCTGAATGTGGCCGCGACTGATGCGGACTTTCTCGCGCTGCCGGAGCTGGTGGCTCTTTCCAATCCTTCGCGCCAGACCGAATACTACACGACGCCCACACCGGGCGCGCCAAACGTTCCGGGTGTAGCCGGCGCGGTGCCCGAGGTGGCGTTCAGCCCCGGGCGCGGCTTCTATGACGCGCCGTTCAGTCTCGTCCTGAGCAATGCCGTGTCAGACGCGGAGATTCGCTACACCACCAACGGCACGGCGCCCACCGCTACCACCGGGTTCATTTACTCGGGTCCGATTCAGGTCGCCGGCACAATGACGGTCCGCGCGGCGGCCTTTCGGCCGGGTTACCACAGCGCCGGAAGCGTCACCCACACCTTTCTTTTTCTGGATCAGGTCATCCAGCAGCCGCGCGACGTGGCGGGCTGGCCGCGGCCCACCATGAGCGTGGGGCAGGGGAGCCGTCAGCACGACTACCAAATGGATGCGCGTGTCACAGAAGCAGCGCCATACACGAACGATCTGCGCGCGGGGCTGCTGGAGATTCCCACGCTTTCGATCGTGGCGCATCAGCCGGACATTTGGGACGAGTCTGGCAACGGCGGGTTTTATCGGGGAAACGTGGAAAAGCCGGTGTCGCTGGAACTCATTTACCCCGGCGCGCCGGAGAAGAATGTTTTCGCCTTGGCGGGAATCGAAGGCCACAGCCACGACCGTTTGAAACGTTCCTTGCGTCTTTCCTTCAAGGCCCAATACGGCCCCGCGAAATTCGTCTCGTCGCTTTTCCAGGACGCGCCTGTGAACGGCGACAGCGCAAAGTCGAGCGTGAACAGCATCGTGTTGCGCGGCGGCAACAACCGTTGCTGGGCCCGAAGCTGGAATCCCGACCGCACCGCTTACACTGAAGACCAGTGGTACCGGGACACCCAGATCGCCATGTCCGGCGTCGGCTCCCACGGAAACTTCGTTCACCTTTAC
>CAZCUL010000425.1:0-4528 GCA_964501475.1 uncultured Verrucomicrobiota bacterium
ACCGTCTTTAACCCCAGCCGTCCAAAAGCGTGATCGGCTCCGATGCTCGAAACCCCTGTGATGATCGCCGACACAATCAACGGCACCACCAGCATCTTGAGCGCGCGCAGAAACAGATCGCCCACGAAACTGAAAGCGTCCACAAATCGCACCGGACCGATAGCGCCCGTTTCTCCGGCAGCGGCACCGGCCATGATCGCCAGAATAAGCGCAATCAGAATCTGCCAATGCAGCGAAAGTTGAGTCAGGCGGCGCAACACGCCGCGCAGCTTACGGACTGAAGTACCGGACGGGCAACCAGGAAATCGGACCCGTTCACAATCGAGATGTGATAAACATTAAGGGCGTAGGCGAAGGAAAGGTCTTCTTCCGGCAAAAGAGTCTGGTTCGTTCCGGACAACTCAACTCGAAAGGAAACCAAGAATGACAAAGCAATTGATGGCAGGTATCCGGTCGTGTTGGCCAATCCGGCGAAGATTGATCAGGAAAGCGGAATCAAGCACGCCCATGACAAGAACGACGCCTATTTCCTGGCGGAGTTGCAATGGTTGAACATTCTGCCCACCGGCTATATCTACGATCCGGAACTTCCCGCCCGGTGCGGGATCTGTTGCGTCCGCGGATGCTCTTGGTGCATCAGCGCACGGCCTGTGCTGATGTAACGCGAGCGGCCACTCCGGGTGATCATTGAGCAGGTACGCGCCTGCCCCGCTTCACTACCGTGAAAGCAGGCAAAGGTCCCGTCTATCCGCTGACGGGAGAAGAGCTGCCGTGTCCGAAGTGCTGTCCGCTGTCAGGACAGTGATCTCGCTTATTGTTCGAATGGCAGGAATCGAACCCGGCGAACGTAACCCGCATCATTCTCGGTGATCAGCAGATTGCCGTCGTAATCGACTGTCACCGCTCGACACTCGCTGACACGCAGTTCGCTGGGCGCATAAAACCAGGTGCCGTCGCCTGCATGAGTGCCATTCCTGTTGCCGTTGAGAACCAGGTAAATGTAGCCGTCCCTATCCACATACCAGACGCGGCTGCTGCGATGAGTGCACACGAAGTAAGCTCCGCTCTGCAGGAACCACACTCCCCGAACCTCCTCCAGCGCCGTGCTGAGCGCCGGCTGCCCATCTCCACCGCCGACTGTCGAACCGTTGCCCGCGATCGCTGTGCGGTTGCCTTGGTTGTCCAGGCGATAAACGCGATGGGCACTGCGATCGGTTACGGCGAGATTCCCCATCGGATCCATGGCGATATTGCCGAGTTGCGAGTAATTGATTGAAAAATCAGTAACCCCGCCCGCCTCCGTCCATTTCTTAACAGACGTGAATGTTGTCACATACGCTACAGACTCGTCTTCACTCACCCACAGCCCGCGCTGAATGGAGTCGCTGGGCGACAGCGTGAAGAACGTGCGGATATTGCCGTTGGTGTCCAGACGGCGAATCTTGCGGTTGCCCAAGTCTAAAATGAACACCGTGCCATCGCCTTTGACAAACAGGCCATTGGGCTGGTTTAAAGCGCATTCGACTCCGCTTATCTCTTCGTCAGGCCCGTCGTCGGCCAGATTAACCCCTGCCACCGTGATGATTGTCCCGTCGGTGAGGAGTTTACGAATTGCGTGCGCGTCCTTGTCCGCGATGTAAATCTCGCCTCGACGATTCGCCATCGCGATATGCGGACCTGACAAGACAGCACCGGTGGCAGGTCCGCCTTCGAACTCAGGGCGCCAGTTGTTCACGTCCTGTGGTCCTCCAGCACCTGCGATTGTTTCCAGCAAACCGTAGGCACGCGTTAAGTTCGTGAACCCTGCGCGTCCCTGAGACAAGTCCAGGGCCTCTGCGCGAAAGAAGTTGTGAGGTCCAGTGAGCCGGGGGTTCACATGGGCCACACTATTGCTTGTGAACACGTTCTGCACTGCCGGCCATGCCTCATCCACTGCGGCCGCTCGGCGCATGATCAGCACCCCGTTCGTGAATACGTTCGACGCGGTGATTGCTTCAGGTGACGCGCTAATTGTCAGTTGCGCCGTGCCGTTGCTTGCAAGGGCCAGGATACCCGCGAGGCCAATTGCGATTCTCATAGTTCTGCCGCTCAGCGTTTGAATTCTCGGGCTGAGACACCACCTTAGCAAAAACTTGCCTTAAAAACAAGCGTTCGTCCGAGCCGTAAGTTAAAATGAGAGGAATTGAGTTCCTTGTGAAACACAGCAACATTTGGTGTAATCCTTCCTGGCGAATCATGATTCGCCTTTTGACATTTCGCTATGGTCAGGCAATTAGAACCGATTGAAGAAAGAGTGAGCCGATTCACGCCGACTGCTACAATGCATTGGGCCGACCTGCTCGACCGCGCCACCAGCGAAATCGCCGTCGACAGCAAATTCGGCATCGACGCGACAAGGAAACTCCCCGGCAAAGGCTTCAAACATGCCTGGCTACCGCTGATCAAGATGGATGCGGCCGTGAAGGCGAAGGTGGAAGGCTTTTCACTCCGAAGTAGCAATGAAAGCCCCGGATATTGAACAGCAAGAGCGCCAGGAATTTATCCTGAACAAACTTGGCAAAGAAGATTGGCTAGAAGTCTATCAAAGCGAATCTGGCCCAAACTCCATCACGTATTGGTGCGCGCTGGTTGCAGGCGACAAAGTTCCAGCACAACTCGAAAAACCAGATTGGGAGTTTTTGATTGGGAGTGGCCGACCGGGACACATTGTTTACGGACTCGATGAGAAGCGCGTGGAGTATTTCCGCTACGGGAACGACGACGGATTTCAGCCGCTGGTTCATCCTCGGCGCTTCCGGAAAAAGAAGCGCAGGTATGTCGAAGTCTCGGAGGAGTTTCGTTTGATGCACGACCTATTCCAAACGGAAGATGGAAGCAGGCTTGTGAAGCTCCATGACAACGGCATGGAGGAGGATGTCGTTATCCTCCGAGACGATGGTGTGCTAATGAAGGTGCGGTTTCTTCGGCAGTTCCTCGCGGTTAAAGACATGCACCTTGCGCTGTTCTTTGAGATGGATTGTGAAGGAGACCGAACTTTATCAGATGACGAACTCGAATCGCCAAAGAAGTAAAGACCGATGTCGTATGCTTTCATGTGTGGGCTTGGAATAGGGAATTCATCTTCGACGACGAGGGAGCTCCTTCCGGCTCTCGAATCATGGGGAAAAAGTTGATCGCCCCGTTCGCAAAATCGGAATGCGGCGTTTTCCCGTTCAACGAGAGGAATCCGCAATATGCGGAATTCGTTATCCGCATTGATGACGAGGGAAAGTCAGTTGTGGCGTCGTGCGATGCGGAGGAACGGCAGTTTCTCATCCCAGTGTTCTTTCGTCGCGAAGTCCTCCACAAGTATTACGCTAAGCCAGAGATGTATTCAGTCGAGGCTGGCTACATTCGCGGCGGACAATGGGGTCTTCCGATTGACGACGAACACCGAGACCATGTTGTCGTCCCTCTTGGCGACCTCGGAAAACATCTGCCATACGACGAGCAGCTTTATTGGAAATCCTGCAACGTGCCTCCTGATGGCAGTTACAGCCGTGACTGGTGGCAGAGGAACATGCTGGGGATGTGGACGAAAACGACGCATCCTGAATTTCTCTTCAAATTCCGCTTTCGACAATTTCAGGAAGCATGGGAGAGGAAGTTTGGTTGGCCATTATTTCGCCCACTGCGGGATGACGACAAACACCTGCTTGCCACGCTTCGGATTCCTCTCAACGACGAGCAAGCTGAGTTCGATGGCCAAGTCCTCGCGTTGGCCAAACTCATCGTTGATTCACTGAATGAGGCAGAGATTTCCAAGTTGCTGCCAAACAAAATTGATGACGAAAAAGGAATCGCAAAGTTCGAGCGGTTCTTGACGCTCAACGGGGTAGCTGCGGCTGAACCCATCTGCACCTTTCTCCGCCGGCTCTACGGCCTGCGTCATGGCGTTGGTCATCGCAAAGGTGACAGCTACGAAAAAGCTGCGGAGTTCTTCGGCATTGGCAAACAGCCGCTCGAAGAAGTGTTCGTCGAGATTTTGGTCATGGCCTCGGAACTATTGCAGACGCTCGACCGAAAATTCATCGGAGCGAAAGAGGAATAACGCATTCGAAAACATCTATGAGCAGAATATCCAAAGAACGAATGGACGAGAAACCCCGAGGCCGTGCAAAAACGGCAAGACCGCGTTGTTACTGCAACTTTGTCTCCGGCTGCGTGATCGCCTGAACCTTGCCGTTGTCACCAACGACATTTTCACCCGGGAAGACGGCGAGTTTCTCGTGCGACACGATGCGCTCGAGCGCGAACGGATTCGCCCGGTCGAGACGGGCGGATGCCCTCATGCGGCGATCCGCGAAGATATCTCCGCAAATCTGATCGCCCTCGAGGAACTGCATGCGACGTTCAAGCCGGATCTGTTGTTCCTCGAATCAGGCGGAGACAATCTCGCTGCGTGTTTCAGCCGCGAACTGGCCGATTACACGATTCAGGTGATCGATGTGGCGGGCGGGGATAAAATCCCCCGAAAAGGCGAGCCCGG
>CAZCUL010000426.1:0-5178 GCA_964501475.1 uncultured Verrucomicrobiota bacterium
TCAATCCCCGCTCCGGCGGCGCGCTCCAGCCAGGCTCAGTCAACAGAGTAAACGGAGGCAGCAAAGTTTCCCTGGGCAATCCCCCTGCGGATCAGGATGAAGACTGGCTGGTCGTGGTGAAAAACCAGTGAGGACGCAGGCCTGTAGGCTTGCGCGATCCATCTCGAATCAGCCTGGCAGGGCGCGTTCCGCGTTTTCCAGCTCTGCAATAATCCGGTCCGTCATCTCGGCCGTTTTGAGCTTGCCGCCCATGTCCGGAGTCCGGTTTGCCGGGTTGGCGAAGACCGCGGCCACCGCGCGGCGAATGGTTTCCGACGCCCGAACCGTTTCCGGGTCGTCCAGCCATTCCAGCATCATGGCGGCGGAGAGAATGGTCGCGATTGGATTGGCGATCCCCTTCCCTGCGATGTCCGGCGCGGTGCCATGGGAAGGCTGAAAAACCGCCCCCTGCTCCCCAATGTCGCCCGAAGGCGCCATGCCCATCCCGCCCACCAGCCCGGCCGCGAGATCGGAGAGAATGTCCCCGAACATGTTCTCCGTAACGATGACGTCGAAGCGACCGGGATTCCTGACGAGGTAGAGCGCGGTCGCATCGACGTAAAGGTGTTCGGCCTGGACGTCCGGAAACTCCCGCGCCACCTCGTTGAAGACCTCACGAAAAAAGACCATGGACGGCAGCACATTGGCTTTGTCCACCAGCGAGACTTTATTTCGGCGGCGCCGCGCCTGTTGGAAGGCGGCGCGTGAAATGCGTTCGGCGCCTTTGCGCGAAATGCAGAGCCGGTCGCAGACCTCGTCGCGCGCAGGATTGCGCTCGCTCATCCGGCCCGAGAACAGCCCCTCGCAGTTCTCGCGAACAATCAGCAAGTCGATATCGCCGGGCGCATGGTTTTTCAGAGGCGTATCGGTGGAGTGAAAGAGCCGGATGGGCCGAAGCCCGCAGTAGAGATCAAGTTTCTCCCGGAGATCGAGCTGGGGCGTCATCTCCTTGCCGTCGGGCCAGCGGACGCTCGGCAGGCCCATGGCGCCGAGCAGGACGGCGTCCGCCTCGCGGCAGGCATCGAACGCCGGAGCAGGCAGCGGATCGCCATTGCGCAAATATTCATCCGCCCCGACTGAAAACTCCTTAAACCGGAGCGTCACGGACGAGAAGCGCGCCTGGACCGCTCGCACGACCCGAAGCGCCTCAGCGGTGACATCCACACCAATGCCATCCCCGGGCAGAACGGCAATTTCGAAGACCTTCGCCCGGGTCGCTCGCTTAACACGCATCAGGGGCGGCATCATTGTAAATTCGGGCGGCAACGGCCAGCAGATTGTCGGGGCGCGGGTGGGGCGCTTGGGCGGCTATGCGAAATGCCGCTCAGGCGCATTCGGAGCGAGCGGTTTCATCGGGTCGGGTTTGTTATCTTGGAACTTGAATGCTCCATGAGCCATTCCATGTCAGGATTATTGGCCGAGGGCACATTGATTTGGCTCCCGCTGCCGACGCGCGGTTTGGTGCGGCCATCGCGCCATTTCTTGACTTCGGAATGGCCGTCGGCAAAGGCAATTCCGGATGATCCCCCGTGATAGCTTGCGGGATAGTTGCCGATCATAAACGCCCGGGGATTGCGCGGATCGTAACCCTCCATCCGGACGACAAAATACCCGTCATTGATCGATTCTTCGTGCTCGTCGATGAAGACCCACAAATCGGTCGGAGCGGGCTTGGTCATTTCCGACATTTTTTTGAACTGATAGTAACCAGCCGTGCGGATACCCGCATTCTCGAGCCCCAGATAACCGTTCATCGAAACGCTGCGCACCCGCGGAGTTTTGTCGCCGGGGCATTTGTAGATCTTGGTATTGCGAGAGACGTATTGGCCGAGTTGCGCGTTCATGAGCATGGTCTCGTCCTTGTTGTCGGGATTGCCCGCATTGAAATCCATCCAGCCCAGCGCCCATGTGCGGTCCGCATTGGCCGGATCCCTTGAGGGCCCCATGCCTCCCAGGTTGCCTGGGAGTTGATCTTCGTTGTCCTCCGCGAACAGCATCCACGCCAAGCCAAGCTGTTTGGTGTTGTTCAGGCACTGCACGCCCTGACTGCGCGCTTTTGCCTGGCTCAGGGCCGGGAGGAGGAGCCCGGCGAGAATCGCGATAATGGCGATAACCACCAGCAGCTCGATGAGCGTGAAGCCGCCGCTTCCTTCCCGGCTGGGGCCGGCGCCGGCGGCGAGCCGCCCAAGACATCCATGTTTCATAAGCTCTTTCTCGATCATTTCCCTCTGCCCGGGTCAATCCACCACCCGGAAGAACTGTGTGTCCTCGATGGTGGCGGTGTGTTCATTTGTACCGCTCACGACGTTCATCCACATGCCGGGAATCTGCGGCGTGGACTGCAGCGTTCCCATGGTATCCCACCGAATCGTAACCGTGCCGTCGCCGTTGCGGGTAATGGTAAGGGTGGCGGCGTCTGCAGGCGGCTCCTCCGTGCGGTTGCGGAAGGCCTGAAGCGGACTGGTCGCCCCGTTGAGCAGATGCGTCGTGTTTGAACTGTCCTTGACGTGCAGTTCGACACTCGAGCTGCCCACGTACTCGACCGAAACGAGCCGGAACGCATAGACGCCGGGCTCCGTTACGATGAAGTTTGCCGGGAACTGCGGCTGGGCGGCAGTGGCTCCGCCTTCGCCGTCGAATTGACCGACGACTAACGGAAATTCCGCCGGGCCAGTGCCGCCGCCACGGCCGGCGCGCAGTTGGAAACCGTCGTTCACGTTCACACCCAGCCGTACGAAGCCGGGTTGGAGTTCCAGAAAGAACCTGGTTTCCAGGACGTAGTTCTCGTGATTGTCCGCGAGGATCAAACCAACGTCCTGAGCAACCCGATCGGCGAACCCATTCGCGTCGGTGAAGAAGCCCTGGTCGGCAATGTCGCCGCGTTCCTTGTAATTGATCACGTCCGGCAGGTCGGTTGACGTGTGGTCCACCTGTACCACCCCCGCCAGTTGGTCTTCGGCGCGGGCAATGTTGCGGGGCAAGGCGGCCACTTCGGTGTTCGTGGATTGGGCGGAGCGAACATTGAAACCGCGATTGGCGCCGCTGCCCACTGGCGTCGCCCAGGCGGCCGAGAGCACCGGGGCGCTCTGAACCTCGAACTCCCAGGTGGCGCTGATCGTTTCCGACGCGCTGTCTTCGAAACTGAGCGTGACGCTGTGCGGCCCGGGCAGCAGGACTCCCGGCGCATACTCGACCGAAAATCCGGCCGGGTTCGCTGTCACGGTCGTGGAAGAAGTTACGTTCGTTCCATCCACAGTCAGCATGATGGTTTCGCTGCGGGCGGTGGTATCCGCGTTGACAATGGTGGCGGAAATGACCGCATCGGGCGACGCATTCGTCACGCCCTCGGCGGGCGAAGTGTCGGCGATGAAGGCGGAGCGCGGCGGCGGCGCTTCAGATGGCAGGAAAAGCAGAAAATTCCACTGCATATTATTGTTCGCCGAATTGGCGGTCAGCCGGAGGCTTTCCACGCCGGAAAGAAGGATGGGAAGCGGATTGCCTTCATTATCGGCCAGGGGCACGTAACGATAGGAGCCGCTGGTTGCGGGGACATTGAAGGTGCCCACGGGCACGACCGTCTGGTTGGATTGACTGGCATTGAAGACCCGGCTCAGCGTGACCTGTTGCGCCGCTGAACTGCGAACGCGCAGATAAATCTGGCGATACCCGTTGGTGTAAGTGCGGGTGTAGTTCAGCCAGTCTCCCGCAGCCAGAGTCGTGACGTCGAAGTCATGAATCGGTCCGTTGGCCCCGGGAGGAGCGTTGGCGTACTTCGGACGTTCGACATCGCCCGTGAAATCCGTGTCCACGTCTTCTTCACGCATCGTCGCGGTCGAGGACCCCCAGCGATAGAGCCGGTCGAGACTGATGTTTGCGTTCGGCCCGTTCTTCAACTCGTCGATTCCCGGAATGCCCACGCGGTCAAAATAGCAGTTCGGCGCGCCGCCAAAATCGTTGCAGAGCGTCGGATTGTCGAAGAATTGGCCCCCTTCGAAATTGAAATCCTCGGCCTCAATCACATAATTATCACCGCTCAACGTGTCGAACCCGATGGTTCGCGAGGCCACTCCGGCAGAGTTGCTGGCCGTCAATACGGCCGTATAAATGACATCGCTGCTGAGGGGGCCGAAAGAGACATTCCAGGAGTTTGATGTGCCGCTAAAGACGAGGCCCGCGACATTGGAGTCATTTAGGCGCAAAGAGATGTTCGAACTGGGGATAGGCTCCTGAGAATTGACCGTGAAACTGATCCCAGCCGCCGGATCATGGCCCGTGGCGCCGCTGGCCGGTGAGATATTTGCGAAAGTGGGCGGCCCTATTCCAGCGGTCAACGGCCAGTTCTCTGTGATCCTCAGTTCATCGATGTCAATCACATCGTCGGCGTGCAACGCGGCCAACCGCACGAAAGCATGAGAAATGGCCGCCAGACCCGCGCCGGCCGCCAACTGATGGCGCGCGTGTCCGGTGGGGTCCGTGTTGACGGAATCGACGCCAGGGTCCACCCACATTTCCAGGCGGTCAAAAGTGGTGGTTGGATTGCCTGAGGCGTCGAGTTTGCTCAGCCGCGCCACCAGAAAATAGGTTCTGCCGAGCTCCACGAACCCGCCCGTGGCGCCGCCCGCGATGGGCGAACCCGTCCCAATGCGAATCATAAAGTGGTCGTTGAAACTGGGATCCGCCATCCCGGCACTGGCCCGAATCCCGAACGTGAAAGGCGCCGTGTTACCGGGAGCGTCGGAAAGATAAAGGGAACAGGTGTTGTTCGGATTCCAGGTTCCTGCCGCCAGACGAATCAGGTAGGAGGCGTAAAAAGTTCCAGTGATCGGTTCTTCAAACTGGCGGGCAATCGTCGGCTGGTTGGCCGTGCCCGAGAGCTGGACCGCGCGCCCGTTGCCGTCAATGGGAGCGCTCCCCACAGGCGCAAAAGTCAGGGGATCGCCTGAGGTATCGACCACGTCTGCCGGATTCGCCCCCGCGGGCCGCACCCAGGCCCCGGCCCAGCCCATGCCGCCATTC
Source organism: uncultured Verrucomicrobiota bacterium (assembly GCA_964501475.1). GTDB lineage: Bacteria > Verrucomicrobiota > Verrucomicrobiia > Limisphaerales > CAZCUL01 > CAZCUL01. The sequence continues at coordinate 5,056 of CAZCUL010000426.1, forward strand.
TGCCCGATGAGCGTTACGCCTGCCGGATATTCGTCGAACGAATCGTTCGCTTCTGTGACGTCACTCCCGAGGGTGAAGGTGTCGAAACTGATGGTGCGCGTCGCCACGCCGGCGCTGTTATCG
>CAZCUL010000427.1:0-3428 GCA_964501475.1 uncultured Verrucomicrobiota bacterium
CGTTTTGTCCGCCCGCCCGTCGTTGTCTGTATCTTCGAGAATGATTATGCGATCGGTCGGCCTTTCCCCGGGGCGGATTTGGGGATAGAGCGTGGTGGTGGAGACCCACATTCGTCCGCGCGCGTCCCAGGCAATGGCGACCGGCTTTTGAATGAGCGGATTGGAAGCAAAAAGGTTCACTTCCAAACCGTCCGCCACGTCGAATGTGCGCCGTTCCTCCTCCGGATCGGCCGTGGCCTCCTCGCGGCGAGCGGTCACTCCAAAGCGCGGCGCCGGGGGATTCTCTCCCGCAGCGAGCTGTTCGCGAATAGCGGCGATGGCCTTGTCCTGCGCCTCGGCCATTTTGGCGAACGCTTCGACATCATCGGGCAGTCCCTGCTGATTGCCTATTCGCGAGCCGTAAACGTATTCGTAGTTCTGCGGCTTGTAATGAAACCAGTATTGCTGGTTCTTGATCTTGATCGCTGCCCGCAAAGGATCTGCGTCCGCGGACGAATGCGGCGCCGGATCGAGCCCGAGTGAGCTTGCGATGGCTTCCGCGGCCGATTCGTATCCGCGCGAGGAAAGCTGAACCGCGTTGAGGGTCAGCATTTCCTCCGACTTCAACCGCTCGAACAAGTTGACGAAATGGTCTCCTCGCCGGCCCGCCATTTCTTCGATTGCCCGGACGTAACGCTGCAGGACCGTATTACGCCCGTCCACCTCCGGCCAAAGCCCGCCCCGATTCTCCTGCCGATGCGGCGAAACGACGACGATGCGGGCGCCGCCTTTGGAGAGCCGATCCAGCAACGCATTGTAAGCTTTGATGAAATCGTCGATGGCGTCCGAACCGCGGAACGACTCCATCATGCCGTAGCTGACGACGACCACCGTTGGGTTGAATCCGTCGAAATACTTCCAGAGCGGCGGCATCCTGGGCGGGCGCGTGCGCCGATCGACCTCATCGCCGGTCCAGCCCAGATTTCGGAACGTCACGTTCTTCTTGAGAGCGCTGCGCGCAAGCATTGTTTCGATGAAACCCTCCTGCACTTCGCGCTCGATGAAGGCGCCGCCGACAAAAGCGACCCGATCGCCATCCTTCAATTCGAATTTGGCCGGGGCCGACCGTCCCTCCCAAAGCCCCAGGCTCGCGAGCAGACAGATGAGCAGTCTGAGTTTCATGATTCTATTTTTGCAGACGAACCGCCGCTGGCCACTTCTTTTTTGAGGGGGCGCTCCTCCGTGTCGGCCTGGGCGTGTTTTGGCTGGAACAGCAATCAGGGTTTAAGGAAGGACCCTGAGCCGATAGAACCGCTGCTCTGGTGTTCGGGCGTCGGCCTTGCTCGAAATGGACCCTGTGGCGGTGATGTCGCCCGGCAATGCCTGCCAGATGGAACCGGGAATGGAATCGCTGAATTCAACGCGGTAGGTTTTTCCCGGAACCGAATCCCAGGAGAGCAACACCATCGATTCCGAGATATCGAGGCGCAACTGCGGAGGGGGGAAGACCTGGATGCTAAAGAGTTGCATGGAGTTCTGGCTGGGCATGCCGTCGTCGCGAACCCGAATGGCTGCCAGATAAGTGCCTGGGGCAGCGTCGGGCGGAACCTGCCAACTGAAGGCGCCGGTAAACGGATTGAGGCTCGCGCCATCCGGCGCGCCCGGTTCCAGTTCGAACGATAAAGAATTTGCCGGCAGGTCGTTGTCGCCCGCCACCGGCACCAGGACAAAATTGGCCCCCGCCACCACCAATTGGTCGGCGATCGGCTCGAGGTAAGGCGGCTCGTTCGCTTCGTCCACGATCACCGTAAAAGCGCGGCTGGCGCTTTGGCTTGGAATTCCGTTATCGGTCACCTGGATCGTGATCTGATGGGTGCCGGGCCCTTGAGCTTCATTCGGCGTCCAGACCAATGCTCCGCCGCCAAACGGATTGAGGCGGACCCCGTCCGGCGCGCCGGGAGACACGTTAAAGGTGAGTTCGTTTCGCGGATGATCCGGGTCGCTGGCCAGGTTAAACAGGATCAGCGTCCCATGTTCCATCACCCGCTGGGTGCTGATAAAGGAAATCAATGGCGGACTGTTCACCTCGTTCACGATCACCGTGAAAGTGCGGGTATCGCTCAGGCTGGGGGAGCCGCTGTCTCGCACGCGGACGCCAATGACGTTGGTGCCGGGCCCCTGTTGCTCATTGGGAGTCCAGATGAAAAGCCCGCTATCCGGATCGATTTGCGCCCCCTGCGGCGCGCCCGGCTCCAGGGTGAAGATTAACGGGCGAAAGTCCGAGTCGTTTGCCTGAATCGACAAGACCAATGCCTCGTGTTCGTTTACGACCTGGTCGGGAATGGGCGGAAGGTCGGGGGCCACATTGGTGGACTGGCTTTGATCGAACAACTGTGCCACCTCCGTTTCGTCCAGCGCGTAGTTGTAGAGCCGCAAATCATCCACCGCGCCGCCATAATAGAAGTTCTGAATCGGGTTCCCGCCGATGCGCAGCGGATAAATGGAGTTGTCCGGGCGGTGTGTCGTAGCGACGCGGTTTTCCAACTCCCCGTTCACATAGACTTTCATCTCACAGCCGTCAAAGGTGCCGACGAAGTGATACCATTGGCCCGCGTTCCAGGAACGGGTCAGCGACTTGAGAGCCGGCGCGCCGCTGTTCATGGCAAAGGACAACGCGCCGTCGTCGTGCGGATAATTGAAAAGCACCCAATAGCAGAAAAATTTGTTCAACAGGTCCTTGCGACCGCTGCTCGGCCCGAGAGGCTCCCTCAACTTAAACCAAATGCTGATGGAAATATCGTTCGTCAGATCGAGGTCCGAGTCGTCGGGGATTTCAATGTAATCGTCCAGACCGTCGAATTCGGCACCACCCGCAAATCGGCCGGGGGCGCGTTGGACGCCGTTGACGAGGGAACCGCTGTTTGAGCCGACCGAATCGATCACGGTATCTCCGGCCGTCTCATCCAGCCGCCACTGGGCAACGAAATTGGACGTTTTCATGTAGGGAACAGACAGGACAAACGCGGCAAATGCCGGGCCCGTGTGCGGGGGCGAAGGTTGATCTCGGCGCGGGGCGACGACGGCCAGATTCGTGAGCGGGAGCGTCAGCGGGTTTCCGGTAAAGACATTGCTTAAGACGGGCTGGCCGAAATAATCGTGAACGTTCCGCAGGATAAACGGGTCGCCCACGCTGAGAATTCCGCTGAGGTCCACGTCCGCGGTAGGCCGCATTTCCCAGTTGTACACGGCAATATGGGCGCGCTTTTCCTGGTAGCGGTTCGGGCGCACGACCACATCGACCCCGGCCGGACGTCCCGCGGCAAAAGTGCTGTTACCATCGCGGGCGGTGGCCGATTTCCACTGCTCGAAATCGAACTGCGTTCCGCCCAGGTCGAACACCGGACGGCCATAGTAACGGTTGCCATCCCACGCATAGGAAGAGATGGGAA
>CAZCUL010000428.1:0-3644 GCA_964501475.1 uncultured Verrucomicrobiota bacterium
TTTCCGACAAAGTTTCCGACAAGGAAAGGCGAAAGGATTCCCTAAAATGTCCAACCTCCAGTGCGGGCCAGAGGCCCGCGGTCCGGATCAGGGTAGGGACGGCGCGCTGCGCCGTCAGCGCCGCGTTCAGCGGCGCAGCCATTCCGCCCGCTGCTGCGCGGGCGGGGACATCGCCGCGCGATGTACCAACCACTTTGAGGGAGAGGAGGTTCATGGAGAGGGCTGACTTGCGATGGCAAAGCGGTTCAATGTTCACCGTTTGCTTTCCCTTCACTGGCGCGCTTCACGGCCTGGGCGACTTCGGAAAGGATCGTTAAGCGGCCGCCGTAGGTTTTCTGGAGCAGCTCCGCGGTAAAGACTTCCTCGGTCGGCCCGAAAGCCACGATGCGCATGTTCAGGAGCAGCAGCATGTCGAAGTAACTCCGGGCGGTGGTCAAATCGTGGTGCACGACCAGAAGTGTTTTGCCGCGGTTCTTCAGTTCCTGGAGCAGAGTGATGATGGCGGATTCGGTGGCGGCGTCCACGCCGGCAAAGGGCTCGTCCATGAAATAGATGTCGCTCTCCTGGGCGAGGGCGCGAGCGAGAAAGACCCGCTGTTGTTGTCCGCCGCTGAGGTTCGATATCTGGCGGTCGGCGTAGGGGAGCATGTTCACCTTGTGCAGGCAATTGCGCGCGATGTCGCGATCCTGCCTGGTCGGGCGGCGCATGAGCCCTAAATGGCCGTAACGCCCCATCAGGACCACGTCCATCACGTTAACCGGGAAATCCCAATCGACCGATTCCCGCTGCGGCACGTAGCCCACCCGGCGCAGGTTCTTTCGCACCGATTCGCCGAAAATCTTCACCCAACCGCTGCTGAGGGGCAACAGGCCCATGGCGGCCCTGATCAAGGTGGATTTCCCGGCGCCGTTCGGCCCGACGACGCCCACGAGTTTTCCCGCGGGGACAACCAGGTCGATCCCCCAGAGCACCGGTTTCTTGTGGTAAGCGACGGTCAGGTCGTGAATCTCCAGCGGCGGCGGACCTTGTGGAGATGGAACGCTTAAGTCGGAGGCAGGTTCCGAAAGGGCCACCGGGCTTTGTGATGTTGAATGTGCCGGCATATGGAAGATGGTGGTGCGAGGTTAAAAACGCCAGGAGACACCAACGAACGGGTTCCAGTCCTCCGCCGAGCGGGTTAGCCCGATGTTGATCCCGGCGTCGAGTTGCAGGTCCCGAGTAAGGCCGTAGGTGAAGCCGGTGTTGAACGTGCCGACCCAATCAGAATCACTCTCGGCGCTGACCAGGCTGAAGAATTCGATAAACATTCCCAGGTTCCCAACAAGGCCGCGCCCGACGGTGATTGTATTGATGAACTCGGCGTGATGCCCGTCGCCGGTGTCGTCGCGGATGGCATCGACTTCGGTCATGAGGCCCAGGGCCCAGCCTTTTGGACATTGGACGGCCAGGGGAAGGATAAGCCCGCCCTCGACCGAACCGTTTCCGAGATCGTCCTGCGCTGTGGGCAGTTTGATAAAGGGCATAATACCGAAGGCGGTTGTTCCGCCGTCATTTCCCCAAACGTTGTATTTCGCGCGGGCAACGATATCTCCGAATCCGTTCAGATGCATGGTATCGCCGGTGGTGCCGTCCCGAATGCGCACGTAGTTATACGTGGGGACAATGAGCTGGAGATCGAGGTTGTTGAGGAGCCCCGCTTTGAGGTTCACAGCGGCGAAGCTGTAAGCGTGAACGCGCGTGCCGTCCTTCTCCGGATTGTATCGGTCGTAGGCGAAATTCAGCAGGTCCGCTTCCAACTGGAAGTGGCCGGCATCGACCGTGTAAGGGCTTTCCGTGGCGTCCGGCCGGTCGGTGGACATTTCGCGCATCCATTGGCGCGGGGTTGGATTGAACAGGTGATACTGGCCTTTGTCCGCCGCGGGAGGCTCGGCCCCTTGGAGCGATGCGGTGAAGAACAGACTAATCAGCGCACTGGAAGGGGAGGGCCAGCGCCTATTCGGGGTTTCGTTTGCTCGCATAATTTTTGATTTTCAAGGAAGATTCATTTCAAAGCTTCCACAATCGTGGTGAGGTTGTGTTTGATCATGCCTTCGTAGGTTCCCAAATCGTAGCCGTTTTCGATTTCACCAGGGGTGCCCATGGCATCTGAGAAGAGTTCGCCTCCCACTTTCACGCCCGCGTCTTCGCTAATGCGCCGGATCGCGTCGGGGGGGACACTGGACTCCACAAAGATTGCCTTGACGTCGTGCTGTTTTATGAACTCCACCATTTTGCTCATGGCGGCCAGGCTGACTTCGTCCACGGTGGAAATGCCCTGCAAGCCCACCACCTGAAAGCCGTAGGCTTGTCCGAAATAATTGTAGGCATCGTGGCTGGTGACAACGATGCGCTTCGCTTTGGGAAGTTCCGCGGCCTTTGTTAAGGCCCATTGGTGGAGTTCCTCCATCTCTGCTTTGGCCGCGCGGCCGGCTTCCTCGAAGTCGGTCTTGCCCGTGGGATCCAGCTCGCTCAGCCCCTGGACGACGGTATCAACGCACTTCGTCCAGAGGCGCACATCGAACCAGACGTGCGGATCATAGTGGCCTTGGAATTCGGGCGGTTCGAGAAGTTCCTCCTCGGAAATCGCTTCGGTGACTGCATAGATATACTTCTTGGTCCGCGCCAACTTTGAGAGCACATCCTGCAGCTTCCCTTCCAGAAGGAGCCCATTGTAAAAGACGATGTCGGCCTGGTGCAGTTTTGTGACGTCGTTTGCCGACGCTTTGTAAAGATGCGGATCCACTCCCGGTCCCATCAGTCCATGCACCTCCACCCGGTCACCGCCAACCTTCTTCACCAAATCAGTGATCATGGTGGTAGTGGTAACAGCCATGATTTTGCCCGGGCTGCCGGAAGGCGCTGAAGACGTCGCATGCTGATCGCAACCGGTGACCGCCATCAGCGCTGTCCCCATTGCCGCCGCCGCCAGAATGGCGGGGATCCTCCGCCACAAACTTTCCGCCTGAGACCGGAACCCGCAGGATGGTGCGTTCTTCTTCATAACGCGAAGAATACGAGGACCGTTGTTTGAGTCAAATAAAAAACTTAGATGAGGCTATGTTTAATTGCTGCGTCAATCTTTGCATTCAGCCACGGTCGTTTCGTTTGAGATGGTTTCCGTGTGGCGGGCCTGCGGCGGGTTGCGCGCCAACGGCGCTAAAACAGGGCTTGTCCCAAAACGCCCTCACCCAAACTTTGTCGAAAACTTCGTCGGAAACTTTGTCGAGGTAATAGAATGAATTTCGGGGCATTTCGACAAAGTTCGCGACAAAGTTTCCGACAAAGTTCAGGAGCATAACGCTCTTGGGACAAGCCCTAACTAAAACAGGGCTTGCAATCCCAACGAGTTTACTTACCGTCGAGGGACTTGTCAGCGATGCGAGCGTAGCTCAGTCTGGTAGAGCGCAACCTTGCCAAGGTTGATGTCGAGGGTTCGAATCCCTTCGCTCGCTCCAGTCTTCGCCGCGACGTCAGTCGCGAAGACTGCCACGTCGTAGTCCAACGGACGAAGACGGGCTCGGACCGCCCCGCCGGCTACGACTTGGCATGCCAGTGATGCGCAAGGGGGAATATAGAACACAGAGGTAAAGAGGATTCAATTACGC
>CAZCUL010000429.1:0-2721 GCA_964501475.1 uncultured Verrucomicrobiota bacterium
ACATGGAAGGTTGCGCGCCTTTTGCTGTTCGCAGTGGTTTTCCCCTCTCCCTATCTCTCTCACAGTTGTTCCCTCACGGGAAGAGGGGACCAGAATTTGAAGTGACTCGTAGCAACAGGATCCGTCCCGGCGTTCAATCGATACTGATAATGCTACGGACGGGCCTCCGTGCCACCGGGCTGAATTCTCAGGAACTCGGCATTTTCAGATGCGCCGAGGCCGCATTTCTCCAGACTGGCTGGGAGGAGTCCAAATTGCCCGGCGCCCAGGACCTGTTCACCGCCTGACTCGCTCCGCAGGCGAATAGCGCCCCGCACCACGCCGAGGATGACAAAGGTTTGCAGGCGCAGCTCGATCTGCCCGTGAGCGGGAAGGCGGATGGCATCGACGCGAAAGAGGGGGTCATTCACCAACGGGCGTTCGGCGGAAGTTGCCGCATCGGCAGCCCGAAGCGGTTCGGGCTCGAAGTCGTCAAAATTGATGCTCGCCAACGACTGGGCAACGTGCAGCTCGCGGGGCTTGCCATCCAGCCCCGCACGGTTCCAATCGAACACGCGATAGGTGGTATCCGAGTTCTGCTGAATTTCAAAAATGACAAGGCCAGCCCCGATGGCATGGACACGGCCGCTGGGCAAAAACAAAACGTCGCCCGCCTGCACCGGAATCCGATGAAGGCATTCGGCCGCCGTCCCGTCGGCGATCCGCCTTTCAAACTCTTCGCGCGTTGTGCCCCGCTTAAGTCCGGCATGGAGAACAGCACCGGGGGCGGCGCCGGCCACGTACCACATCTCGGTCTTCGGTTCGCCGCCCAACCCCGGCGCGACGGCCGCCGGCGGATGCACCTGGACAGAAAGCGTCTCCTGCGCGTCGAGAATTTTGATCAGGAGTGGAAAACGGCCTTGGGCTGGCCGGCCGAGGATCTCGCCGGAGTGGCGTTCCATTAATTCGCGCAAGGGCTGGCCGGCCAAAGGACCATTGGCGACCAGGCTGACGGCTTCGGGTCTGTCTGCAATCTCCCATGACTCCCCGATGAGCGCCTTGGCTGGAAGTTCCTTGCCGTAGAGCTGCTGCAAATTCCGGCCTCCCCATACGCGCTCCATGAAGATGGGATGAAAGGTTAGCGGATACAGCACATCAGCCATATTGGGTCCAGTTCAACGATGTGTCAGAGACACGATCATGGGCGGCCCGAAAAGCGGAGCCGCGTCAGCGGCAAGGTTCTTGCCGGCCGTATCGCGGTTCCAGCCGGCATTGGCCCTCACGACTTGTCGCCGTTGGAATCTCCGGGTTTTTCCAGGAAGCGCCCGTGAGCGCGAAACTTGGCGTAACGCACCTTGAGCCGTTCGTCCGGCGGAATGTTCAGGAGAGCTTCCAGATTCCGAAGCAAAGCCTGCTTGAGCGCCTGGCCTGTCGCTTCCATGTCATGATGCGCCCCGCCCAACGGTTCCGGAATCACTTCGTCGGTAATGCCCCATTCCAGCAGATCTTTGGCGGTAATCTTGAGCGCTTCGGCGGCCTTGGGCGCCGCGGCGCGGTCCTTCCACAGGATGGCCGCGCAGCCCTCGGGACTGATGACCGAGTAATAAGCGTTCTCCATGATCAAGACCCGGTCGGCCACAGCGATGCCGAGCGCGCCTCCGGAGCCTCCTTCGCCGATGATCACGGCAATGATCGGCACTTCCAACAGCATCATTTCGCGCAGATTGACCGCGATGGCTTCGGCGATGTGTCTTTCTTCGGCGCCAATCCCCGGGTACGCCCCGGCTGTGTCGATCAACGTGATGACGGGCAGGCCCACTTTGTTCGCGAGCTGCATCAGGCGAAGCGCTTTGCGGTAGCCTTCGGGGTGCGCGGAACCGAAGTTGCGCCGGATATTTTCTTTGGTGTCGCGCCCTTTCTGGGTGCCGACCACCAGCACCTTGTGATCCCCCAGCCGCGCGAACCCGGCCACCACGGCCCGATCATCGGAGAAGAGGCGGTCCCCGTGCAATTCACTGAAATCCGAAAAGGCGATTTGCAGATAGTCCAAGGTAAAAGGGCGTTTTGGATGGCGGGCGAGCTGGACGCGCTGCCAGGGGGTTAAATTCGAGAAAACCTGCCGCCGGGTTTCGGTTAGTTTCTTTTCGATTTGCGCAATCTCCCCCTCGAAGCTGATGCCCATGGAGTGCGTTTCGGGATGCCGCCTGAGTTCCTCCAGCTTGCGTTGCAACTCAGTAATCGGCTTCTCGAAATCGAGCTGGTGCTTCATAGCGCGACAATTTTAAGGTTTGCCCGCGCTCTCTAGCAATGGTGAATTCAGCCAGCGAGCGCAGGAAGCATGAGTGAACGAGCCCCTTCGCCCTTAACCCAAGGCACGCTTTACCTCGTCGCCACCCCCATTGGCAACCTCGAGGACATCACCCTCCGCGCGCTTCGCACCCTGAAGGAATGCGACGTGGTGGCGGCCGAGGACACCCGCCGCACCGGACAATTGCTCAAGCACTTCGACATCTCGAAGCGGCTCCTCAGCTATTTCCAGTTCAATGAGGCGCGACGCACGGAAGAAATCCTCGAACGGCTCGAACGCGGGGAAAAGGTCGCCTTGGTCACCGATGCCGGCACTCCCGGCATTTCAGATCCCGCCTACTATCTGCTGCAGGCCGTCTTGCCGCAGGCTATCCCCGTTGTCCCGATTCCGGGGGTTACCGCTGCGATTACCGCTCTGTCCGTGGCCGGTTTGCC
>CAZCUL010000430.1:0-5596 GCA_964501475.1 uncultured Verrucomicrobiota bacterium
GGACCTCTCTGCCGGTCCAGCGGCCACGCGTGCCCGTTATGGACCGCAGTGGACAAGCGAAGCGCGACGTTGTTTTGGCTTGGGTCCGGCGCCCACGTTGATTGCAGGCAAAGCGGTCCGCCACGGGGTCCTGCCAGTTCCTGCCGTTGCACTCCAAAGAACTGGCTGAGGCAGTGAATATGGACCAGGCGAAACTGGAATACCTTCGCAGCTTGCCGGGCTTACTTTTCCGCCGCTGCCAGGACTGTTTGAAAGTGCGGCGGCTGTTCCTCTCGTGCCACCGCGGTGATTTCAATCTTCTTAAAACCTGCGGCCTCGAGCCAGCGATGCAGGTCGCCCTCGGCAAAACCGAGCCAAAGATCGCCATAGAGCTCACGCGCCTGTTCAACGTTGTGCCTCAGCAGATCGAGAATCATTACCTGCCCGCCCGGGCGAAGAATTCGATGGCAGGCTGCCACGGCGCGTTGAGGGTTTTTGGCATGATGCAACGCCTGACTTAGCACCACTACATCCACACTGTGCGGCTCCAATGGCGGATCTTCGAGGTCGCCCAAACGGAATTCGATATTCTTCAGCCCGTGCTTCCTGGCTTTGGCGGCGCCGAAAGCGACGATTTTTTCGGAGTTGTCCACGGCGATCACTTTCCTGGCGCGCCGGGCCAGCAACTCGCTAAGAAGTCCTTCGCCCGCCCCGAGGTCCGCCACCACCACCGGCGGCAAAATGCGAAGCAGCATCTGGCCGAAAGCCTGCCAGGACCGTCCCGGGCCGTAGCTGCGATCGAACCGCCCTGCGATGTGATTGAAGAAGAGTTGCGCCCGTTCGTTACGCCGGGCGAGAATCCGTTTCAAATTCAGTTGGTCGGGAGCGTATTCAGGCATCTCCCGTGCTCCGCGGAGAGCCAGTTGAATGCATTCGTGCGCCATCGGATCGGCGTGCGCGTTGAGTTTGTAAAAGGTGCGCTTGCCTTCCCGGCGCGACTCGAGCAGCTCGGCATCCTGAAGCTGGCGCAGGTGGGTGGAAATGCGGGACTGGCCCATGCGCGTGACTTCCTGCAATTCGTTGACGGACAATTCGTCGCGCTCGAGCAAGGCGAGCAGGCGCAAACGCGTGGGATCAGCCAGCGAACGCAATGATTTTAGTGTCGATGACACAGGCCCAAATCGATTAAACAATCGCCAAAATAAAAGTTGACGTCACGGGCTAACGATATATCTTCGCATCCTGATACGTCAATATGTTCTGTTAACACACCGATAGCATTCCGAAACGCCAATTCGAAATTCAAATGAGCCGACATTTTATCTTCTCTTCCGAGTCTGTGGGCGAAGGGCACCCGGACAAGGTTTGCGACACCATCTCCGACGCTGTTCTTGATGCCTGTCTGGCGCAGGACCCCCACAGTCGCGTCGCCTGCGAAACCTACGCCAAGAGCAATATCGTGGTCGTCGGCGGGGAAATCACGTCCAAAGCGCAGTTCGACTACGCCTCGGTCGTCCGTCAGGCCATTCGGGAAATCGGTTACGTCAACGACGACGACCTGTTTCATGCCGAGCGGGTGTTCATTATGAATGTGCTGACCGCGCAAAGCCCGGACATCGCGCAGGGGGTGGATGCCCGCGGCGCAGATGGCAAGGCCTCGGAGGAACAGGGCGCGGGCGATCAGGGGTTGATGTTCGGCTACGCCTCCGATGAGACGCCGGAGTTGATGCCCGCTCCCATCATGTATGCCCATCGCCTCGGGCGCGAACTGACGCGCATTCGCAAAAGCAGCGCAGTCAAATGGCTGCGGCCGGACGCGAAGAGCCAGGTCTCGGTCCAGTACGAGAACAACAAGCCGGTGCGCATCACCAGCGTGGTCGTTTCGACGCAGCACACGCCGGAAGTGACGCACAAAGAGATATGCGATTTCATTATTGGCGAGGTCATCCAGAAAGTCATTCCCGGCGAGATGCTCGACAAGAAGACAGAGTATTTAATCAATCCCACGGGGCGCTTCGTTGTGGGCGGGCCGCAGGGCGATACCGGATTGACCGGGCGGAAGATCATTGTGGACACCTATGGTGGAATGGGTCGCCACGGCGGGGGCGCATTCAGCGGCAAAGATCCTTCAAAAGTGGACCGGAGTGCGGCCTACATGGGACGTTACGTGGCCAAGAACGTGGTGGCCGCGGGTCTGGCGCAGCGCTGCGAAATTCAATTCGCCTACGCCATCGGCCATCCCCGCCCGGTATCGGTGGCGGTGGACACCTTCGGCACAGGCACAGTCAGCGAAGAAAAGATCACCCGAGCCGTCCAGGAAGTGTTCAGCTTCAAGCCGGCGGATATCATCAAACATTTGAATCTGCTGCGGCCCATTTATTCGCTGACCACGAATTACGGGCACTTCGGCAAAGTGGACGACAGGGAGAGCATTTACTGGGAACGAACCGACAAGGCCGAGGCGCTCAAGGAGGCGGCAAAGTGATTCCGCTTTGCACCGGCGCCACTTCAACACAGTCAAATTATTGAATCCGATTAAATCATGAGCACAACCATATCCAGAGAGACCGCCGCCGCGGATTATAAAGTCAAGGACCTGAGCCTTGCCGATTGGGGCCGCAAAGAGATCAATATTGCGGAGCATGAAATGCCCGGCCTGATGTCTGTGCGCGGGAAATACGCGAAGGTTAAACCGCTAAACGGCGTTCGCGTGACCGGGTCTTTGCACATGACCATTCAGACCGCGGTGCTGATTGAGACTCTGGCCGAGCTGGGCGCGTCGGTCCGATGGGCCAGTTGCAACATTTTTTCGACTCAAGACCACGCCGCCGCGGCCATTGCCAAAAGGGACATCCCGGTCTTTGCCTGGAAAGGCGAGACGCTTGAGGAATATTGGTGGTGCACCTATCAGGCCATTACTTATCCGGAAGGCAAGGGGCCGCAGTTGATCGTAGATGACGGCGGAGACGCCACTCTGCTCATCCATAAGGGCTACGAGCTGGAGGAGGGGAGCGATTGGGTGAATGCCTCTTCCGGCAGCAAGGAGGAGCAGATCATCAAGGACCTGCTGAAGGAGATTCACCGCGAAAATCCATATCGCTGGCACGAGATCGTGAAAGACTGGCGGGGCGTTTCCGAGGAGACGACCACCGGAGTTCATCGCCTTTACCAGATGAAAGAAGCCGGCAAGCTGCTGGTGCCGGCGATCAATGTGAACGATTCGGTGACCAAATCGAAGTTCGACAATCTTTACGGCTGCCGCGAATCCCTGGCGGATGGCATCAAGCGCGCCACCGGAGTCATGATTGCGGGCAAAGTCGCCGTCATCTGCGGCTATGGCGACGTCGGGAAGGGCTCGGCCCATTCTCTCCGCGGCTTTGGCGCGCGCGTGATCGTAACGGAGATTGACCCGATCAATGCTCTTCAGGCGGCCATGGAAGGTTTTGAAGTGACGACGATCGAAGAGACGCTTGGCGTCGGCGATATCTATGTCACCTGCACGGGCAACCGTGACATCATCACTCTTGATCACATGCTCCGGATGAAGGACCAGGCCATTGTTTGCAACATTGGCCACTTCGATAACGAGATTCAGGTCGATCGCCTGGCGAGCCATGCCGGAGTGAAGCAGATCAACATCAAGCCGCAGGTCGATCAATACAGCTTCCCCGACGGCCATTCGATTTTCCTGCTGGCCGAAGGGCGGTTGGTGAACCTGGGCTGCGCCATGGGGCATCCGAGCTTCGTCATGAGCAACTCGTTTACAAACCAGGTGCTCGCCCAGATCGATCTTTGGACGAATCGGGACACCTACAAGCCCGACGTTTATCGCCTGCCCAAGAATCTTGATGAAGAAGTCGCGCGATTGCACCTGGAGAAGATTGGAGTCAAGCTGACGCGGCTGACCAAGGAACAGGCGGACTACATTGGCGTTCCGGTCGAGGGTCCGTACAAGCCCGAGCATTATCGCTACTAAAGGCTTGAGACATTTGGCACGGCGAGTGGCTCTGCTGCTCGCCTTTTTTCTTTTAGACCCAGGCATGGCGAATCGAACGGAAAGGTCGAGAGGTCCGAGACCGCTTGGAAAGGGCCGAGGCGGCTGATGAGAATACAAGTAATGCACGGTATGCACCGCGCTCGTGACCGAACAGCTCCGAGTCGGTCAGGGTTTCCGGCAGCGCCGAACAATTCATTTCCACCAGGGCTGAGCGCCACGAAGTCCATGATGCTGAATCCAGCGGGCAATAGTTGTTTTACCCGTTCCCGTTTCTCCTTCGATCAACACGGGGGGCAGGTTTGTGCCGATGCGGACGTCGGCGGTGAGAATTTTTTCCAGTTGGCTCTTTAGCGGCACCCCGCGCTGGCTGACCGACGTGACCGTCGTTGGCGATACAATTTATGCCGTCGGCTATCAAGGCGCGGTTCTCGCCAGCACCAATATGATCGATTGGACTTATATTGGGACGACCACCGAAAAGTCGCTTTTTGGCGCGTCGGCTTACGATGGCCAACTGATCGCGGTGGGCGTTGAGGGAGCGATCCTGCGCGCCCAGGTGATCCCGGATTTGACGCCGGTGGAATTTGTCGATTATTCGCGGCAGGACGATCGCGAGATTTTTTTGATGGCCGGGGTTCCGGGGCAGCGGTTCTCGGTTGATTCCACGAGCGCGTTTACTAATTGGGTTGCGGGACCAACTTTCGAATTCCTGGACAGTTCGGGCACATTGCTCTTTTTCCAGGGCCTCTCCAGTAACGCGCCTCCGCACAGATTTCATCGGGCCGTGCTCCGTCCCTAGGTTTCTCTATCTCAACCTGCCTGCCTTGACAGGCCAACCGTCTTCCCAAAGACTGCCGTCGTATGGCCGAAGCCAGGACGTCTGAACGCATGGAAAAGATTGTTTCGCTCTGCAAACGCAGGGGATTCATTTTCCAGTCCTCGGAGATTTACGGGGGAATTAATGGTTTTTGGGATTACGGGCCATTGGGCGCCGAACTCAAGCGCAACGTCAAGGAATACTGGTGGCGTTGCATGACCCAGCTTCGCGACGACATGGTCGGCCTCGATGCCACCATCATCATGCATCCCAGGGTCTGGGAGGCGAGCGGCCATACCAGCACCTTTTCCGATCCAATGGTGGATTGCAAAACGTGCAAAGGCCGCTTTCGCGCGGATCAGATCGATTCCATTCCCTGCCTGCGCAGGTCGAGCAAAATGGTCAGTGAATGTGAAGGCGAGAAAACCGAGCCGCGCCCGTTCAATCTCATGTTCAAGACGCACGTGGGGCCGGTGGAAGAGGACGCAAGCGTCGCCTATCTGCGGCCGGAAACAGCTCAAGCCATCTTCGTCCAGTTCAAGAACATTCTCGAAGTGGCCCGACAGAAAGTCCCCTTTGGCATTTGCCAGATGGGGAAGGCGTTTCGGAACGAGGTCACGCCGCGCAATTTCACCTTTCGCTCGCGTGAGTTCGAGCAGATGGAGATTGAGTTCTTCATTCGCCCGGATGAGGTGGTGGAGAAGCTTTCCGGATGCGTGGCGAAGGCGGCCGAGTTGTCCCCCGAACAGTTAAAGAACCCGCAGGCCGATTGGGGTTGGGAAGCGTGGCATAAGTATTGGGTC
>CAZCUL010000431.1:0-4905 GCA_964501475.1 uncultured Verrucomicrobiota bacterium
CATGACCACCACCGAGTAATCGCCTGAATCGCCCGCCATCACATTCGCCAGCTCAAGTGTCGGGCCAGTCGCGCCGGGAATCTGCACCGTGCCCTGGCGCCACTGATACGTGAGGGGGCGCGTTCCCCCGGCCGCGACCGAAAAAGTGACCCGGTCCCCCTCCGCGCGGGTGGCACCATCGGGCTGAATGGTAATGAACGGCGCGAAGGCCGGCACCGGCGTCGTGATCGAGTTCATCATCACGTCCTGAACCTCGCTCTGGCTTAAGGTCCTTTCCCAGATGGCTACGTCGTCAATGTCGCCCGCGTAGAACGTTACCACGCCAGTCATTCGCACGATGGCGCCCAGGGAAAGGATATCCACCGTCATCGTTCCCCGTGTGTAATTCGTCTGAAAATCCAGCACCCCGTCCACGTAGAGACTGGCCATCCCGTCGTTGTCCACCCAGGCAATGTGATGCCACGTCCCGTCGAATGGCATGGCGCTGGACTTGGCGTGATTGATCAATACGCCGGAATCGCCGCGGATATAAATATCCGCTACATTGGTGCGGGTGGCTGCTCCGGCGCTGTCGGTCCCGATATTGACCAGCGGCGTATCGCTTCCGGACGAGCCTTCCGAGAAAACGCGTCGGTCCTGCTGCCCGGCGCCAATGCCGCGCACCCACAAACTGATCGTGTAGGCCCGGGCATTGTAGATCGGCAATCCCGTCAGCGACCGGTCGCCACTGTGGTGGATGACCAGGAATTCGTCGGTGCCATTAAAACTCATCCCGTTGCCGAATTGCCCGGCGACCAGGTTGCCGGCGTCCATGTTCGTCAGGTTCAAATGATTGCCAAAAGCCAGATCCGGCGTGGTGAAGCCGTCGGTCGAATCCAGCGGCCAATAGGAAACCAACCCTTGCCGGATGTCGGCTGCGGAAAGAGTCGCGTGAACAATGCAACTTAAGGCGAGAACAAGACCAAGTCGGTTGGCTTTCATAAACTACTTCTTCAAGGCTTCTATGGTTGATTCCACCGCCGTGAACTCCCCATCAAACCGGCGCCCTGAGGGGGAAACGACATAGGTATGCAGGAGTTTTTAAGAAATTCCGTCCTTAAAAGCAATCTCAAACTCCCCTCTCCCTATCCCTCTCCCCGTTCGTCCCTCGCGGGGAGAGGGGATCAGAATTCAGGTAAGTGTATCTCTCAAAGCGGCAGACGCATCAAAGTTAAGTTCCTCCGATGACCCTCGAGCGAAGATTTAAGCTTGTTCGCGCCGGCAGCGGGCACTCCAGCCCGGCCAATTTGACAAGGGTAAGCGGCGCACTCTCCTTCACCGCCCACGAGCCGGGCAATCCTCGGCTGCGCCAGTTGGCATTCGCCGCGGCCTCGGTCCAGGTACGTCTCCAGTTGCGCCCGGCGTTGGCCATCGTCCTCGATTCGCCTCAGATGCTCCCACTCCGAACGAAGCGACTCGGGAAAACTGTTCAGCAATCTGAAGGTCACGAACTGTGTGAGTCCCGGTTCATCGCGATGCGGCAGATAGCCGCGTTCGTGCCAGCCGCGGAAACCCTCAATTGCATCCTCGTGCTTGGGCGGAGAGGAGTAGCGCCGCTTGTTTGCTATCAACTGAGCGATCTTAAGGAGAAAAGAAGTGTTTGAATTCGACATCGCGACGGCGTTGCTCACCGTCTGATGGCCGGAGCAAAAACAAAGGCTCCTGCTCAGCCGATGAACAACGCCGGAGAAGCTATACGGCTGTCCTCAGCCGCAGGGGCCGGGAAGCGCAATAAGACGCGAGAATCCCCAAGACCCCTTCGAGTTCATTCATGCTGCGGCTGGGGACAGCCGCGGTCCGATCCTGCGGCTGGCGCTTTCCTAAATTGGCTTCGAACCCTTTTGCAACAGCGCCTCTATCTTTTCGAGCAGCCGGGGCAATTCCACCGGTTTGGTGTCGTAGTCGTCGCAGCCGGCCTCTTTCGCTTTCTGTTCGTCGCCGGCCATGGCGTTGGCGGTCAGGGCGATGATGGGAACCGAACGGTTGGAGGCTTTTATGCGGCGGGTGGCTTCCCAGCCATCGAGCACCGGCAGGCTCATGTCCATTAGAATCAAGGCAGGGTTCTCCGCCTGGGCTTTCGCAACCGCGTCCTCGCCGTCCACGGCAATGATGACGTCGTAACCTTTCCGCTCCAGACGCCGCGATAGCATGTCGCGATTCATCTCGTTGTCTTCCACCAGAAGGATGCGGGTCATGGGTTCAAACTTTCGTTGGGTTTCGGTCTGGTTTTCGAGCTTGCATCGGCGTTCAAAGACCCTCTCCAAGATAAGGGCGCAATACGGCGCGGATTTCTCCAACCAGTTGATCGAGACTGATCGCGCCTTTTTGAATGATGCGCGCCACGTGGCCGTTCAACTGGCGGCGATCCTCTTCCGTAAGGTCCTTGGCGGTGATAACCACCACGGGAATCTTTTGCCATTCCGATCGCCGGCGGAGTTCGCGCACAAACTCGAATCCATCCATCTCCGGCATCATCAGGTCGAGAAGGATCAGGGCCGGCTTTTGTGCGGATACCTTTTCCAGACCGATGCGGCCGTTGCCAGCTTCGGCGATTTTCAGGCCGTGCCGTTGCAAACTTCGCCTCAATCGGTCCCGCGTGTCGGCGTCATCCTCCACGATCAAGACCGTCTGGGAAGCAGGCTCCTTCACGTACTTGTGAATGGCTTTGACGAGGCGATCCCAGTCGATGGGTTTGGTCAGGTATTCCACCGCGCCCAAAGCAAATCCGAGGTTTTTGTCATCCACCACCGTCATCATGATGACCGGAATCTCGGCCAGGGCCGGATCGGCTTTGATCGCGGACAAGACGGCCCAGCCATCCATCCCGGGCATCATGACGTCGAGCGTGATCGCGGCCGGCTTCGCTCGCCGGGCCAGGTCGAGCCCCTGGGGGCCAGTGGCGGCGCTTTCGACATGAAATCCTTCCTTGACGAGCGTGCGCTGGAGCAGGTCGCGCGCGGCGGCGTCGTCATCGATAACGAGAATGGTCTGGGCGCCTTCAGCCCGAACCGAAGGTGGAGTGGTGGGGGCAAGCTCGGTTTCGAGTTTGGGTTCCTCAACGACTGCGGGCAGCACGACCCGGAAAGTGGAGCCTTTACCCTGTTCGCTTTCCACGGTGAGATCCCCGGCCATC
Organism: uncultured Verrucomicrobiota bacterium; assembly: GCA_964501475.1. Classification (GTDB taxonomy): domain Bacteria; phylum Verrucomicrobiota; class Verrucomicrobiia; order Limisphaerales; family CAZCUL01; genus CAZCUL01. Next base: position 3,173 of record CAZCUL010000431.1, read on the forward strand.
ATCTGGCAGAACTTGCGGCTGATGGCCAGGCCCAATCCGGTGCCGCCATATCTGCGGGTGGTGGAAGCATCCGCCTGGGAGAAGGCCTCGAACAGCCTGGCCAACTGCTGGCGAGACATGCCAATCCCGGTATCGCTGACGCAAAACTGGATGAACGGGCCGGAGGCGGCATGGCCCGGGACGTTTCCAGCCTGGGCCTCTGAAGCGCGGGATGATTCTGTCTCCTGAAGGGGCGGGGATTCGCCGGTTTTTCGCACCTCGATCCGAAGTGCGCCCTTTTCCGTAAACTTGCATGCGTTTGAAAGCAGGTTAAAGAGCGTTTGCCGGACCTTGGTTAGGTCCGCGCGCATGGTGCCGACATGGGACGGGCAATCGACTTCCAATTTGTTCGAGTTCTTGGAAACGAGCGGCTGGATGGTGGCCACGACATCGCGCACCATGGTGCCGACGTCGAATGTCTCGAGATAAAGGGTCATTTTGCCCGCCTCGATTTTCGAAAGGTCCAGGATGTCATTGATCAAGGCGAGCAGGTGCTTGCCGGCAGCCTGGATTTTTTGCAGGTCCGGCACGAACTCCTTTTGTTCGAGGTCCTCGGCCTCTTCCTGAAGCATTTCGCTGTAACCAATGATGGCATTGAGCGGGGTGCGCAGTTCATGGCTCATGTTTGCCAGGAACTGGCTTTTGGCCTTCGTGGCCGCGAGGGCGCGCTGTTCCGATTCGACCATTTGCTCGTTAACGCGGTGCAGGTCCTGGTCGCGCTTTTCGATCTGGGCGAGCATTTCATTGAATTGATCGATCAAAAATCCAATTTCGTCCTGGGTATGCTTGATCGCCCGCACGGAATAATCCTTGCCGTCGGAAACCCGGCGCGTGGTCTCGGCCAGATCGAGAATCGGTTTCGAGACCACCTGTTGCAGCCGCGACGACAGCATCAGGGCGACCAGCAACGCCACAGCCAGGATGAGCACTCCAATGCCCACGTAACGGGCCAGCCGCTCATACAATTGCATGTCCGCGGTGAGATAAATCGTCCCCAGCCGTTCGCCATCTTCCACGACCGGATGAACGATGTCCAGATGGCCGCGGTGAAACCGGGCTCCCGGCGGACCCGGCACAGGGAACGCCGCCGATACCAGATTCGTATCTTTGGCATATTGGGCCAAGACCGCCCCCTCTTTCGTAAATAGAACCGCCAGTTCCACGGTCGGTTTGGCCCTGAGCGAGGCCAATGCCTTTTGCGCGAAATCCTCGTCGTTGAACCTCAAGGCCGAAGCGGCGTTGGCCCCGGTCACTTGCCCCAGGGTGGTCAGGTCCCGCACCGCCGCCCGCCGGTAGGAAATGATGTCGTTGATCACAAACAAGGCCGTGGCGAAAAACAGCGCCACAAAGCAGGTCAGCATGATGAGGGTCATCAGCTTGCCCTTCAGTGAAGTGTGGCGGAGGGCGCGCATAAAGGGAGTGAAGCGCGGCTCTAAGTCTTGGTAAGCCTGGCCAGTTTCAGCAATTGCGAGCTGATATTCAGGCCGGCGCGCCGGGCAGCCTCGACGTTGATTTCGAAACGGACTTTGTTCCGTTCGGAGAAGAAATTGATGGCGCCGCCTTGTTCCGCGAAGCTTTCCATCTCGCTGATGGTGAGTGAGCGACTCTCTTTTAGCCGCTCCAGAATTGCCGGCAGACGCTCCCTTTCGGAGGGACTAATAAAGATAATGGGATACTTCTGGAGGTCGGCAGAC
>CAZCUL010000432.1:0-10175 GCA_964501475.1 uncultured Verrucomicrobiota bacterium
GGTCCAGCCGATCACTCGGGGTTTCCTCTTAACGAGGGTTTGCAGCTCGACCTCGGGCTGTTGAAGCTTCTTGATGACTTTGTCCAGGGCATCGAGCGTGCCGCCGATGAGGCCGTAGTTGCGCACCTCCGTATCGCCGCCAGGCGCGATGGCGATGGCGATGGAATCCTTGTGGACGTCCAGACCGATGTATTGCACTCTTTTGTTCATGGGTGTTTGGTTTCGCTACGTTATCAATGACCCAGCCTCGTGCCGGGTTTCTAACAGGGTGGATCGGTCCGCACTCGCGGATAACCCACGTTTATCACCGGAATCAAACACCCGCTCTTTCACTTTGTTAAGCCATATGGTCTAGATCGCCCAAGGAAATGCGCCACACCAAAGCCATAACGATTTCCGTCATGATTATCGCTGTCCTCATCGTCGGAATGATCCTTTGGCCTCGCTTTAGCGGCACCTCGGAGCTAGAGCCTAGATTTCAAGCCCTGACTGCAGGTGAATGGGTTGTGCGAAGATGTAAGAACCCCGACGACACAGAGGCAAAGAGAGCACTGCGAGAGCTCGGACCCAATGCGGCTCCTGCCCTGATTCAAGCGGTTCTCATCTCCAGCTCGCCACTCGACAGGACCTATTCCAAAGTTTATTGGAACACACCCGCGAAACTGAGAGAGGCCTTGCCGTTTGTTGATGCAAAGAGCATTCAGAATAGAGCATACGATGACCTGAAATTGGTAACTCATGGGCGTCGGCCTGTCCCGAAGCTTCAATCCGAGCAAGTAATTTCCGCTCTCATCGAATCGCTCGCATGCAAGGATGAGAGATCGATTCATGGTTGGTACGAGCGTGTCAATGGTGAGAGGAGGCCGTTGAAAGTAGGGACGGAAATAAAGCTCTTCGCGGTTGATGTGCTTGGTTTGCTGGGTGCCCAGGCGCAAAGCGCGCTCCCGGCCTTAAGAGAGCTTTCTTCGACGACTGATGAAAGGATTGCCAACAGAACACGCACCGCGATTGAGAGAATTGAGTCTGACATGAGAGATAAGGAGAACAGGGGTGATGCCAGAGGTTCTTTCCTTAGCGTTAGGCGATTCGCACGGTCAGGGCATCCGGTGCCCAGTTTTAACGCAGAGTCGTCCTTGGTCTTGTCGCGGACAGTGCGGCCGCAGCGTTCGACTTGTTCATCGCCAGAGAGATGTCCAGATGAGTTACGTTCAAAATTTGTCGCCCCATAACCAGGGCGCTCCAGCGAAGCGCAGCCTCGCAGGGCAGTCGGACGGTTCGGGTAATTCATCAGCGACTGTTGCAGCCGATCCCGCGCCTCGTCTGCGGGACGGCGGTCGCCGAGCTTGGTCGTTGATATGCTCTAAAATTGTCAAGCGTGCTGTGATGTTGCGTTCCGGTTTTTTCACGGTTCTCTTTCCGACATGGCGCAATGGACTGTTGGGTTGGCGCAGGCAGCGTGATCAACGACGGTTGTCCTGCTGATATACGTGAGTTCACACAGTTCCGCCAGGAACTGGATGTAGCACCTGACCACGGTTCGACGCGGCGCTTCCTCTCTCTGGGCACTCTCGGCACGAGGGTCCAGCCGATCACTCGGGGTTTCCTCTTAACGAGGGTTTGCATTTCGATGTCGGGCTGTTGAAGCTTCTGGATGACTTTGTCCAGGGCATCGAGCGTGCCGCCGATGAGGCCGTAGTTGCGCACCTCCGTATCGCCGCCCAGCGCGATGGCGATGGATTCCTTGTGGACGTCCAGACCGATGTAATGCACTCTTTTGTTCATGGGTGTTTGGTTTCGTTATGTTATCAATGACCCAGCCTCGCGCCGGGTTCTAACAGGGTGGATAGGTCCGCACTCGCGGATAACCCACGTTTCAAACCGGAATCAAACACCCGCTCTTTCACGTTGTTAAGCCATATGGTCTCGCCTTGTCCAGTGGCGGGACGAACCTGCCGGTTGAATGAACGTGTTGAGTCGGCGAAAAGCGGATACGCAGAAAAACCAAAACACATCGGGGCAGAGAACATGAGCACGATCACTACCAAGGACGGCACGACGATTTACTACAAAGACTGGGGTCCGAAGAACGGGCCAGTCGTCACCTTCAGCCACGGCTGGCCGCTCAGCGCAGACGCGTGGGATTCGCAGGTATTTCATCTCGCGTCGCATGGCTATCGCTGTATCGCACACGACCGGCGCGGCCACGGACGCTCCAGCCAGCCATGGGATGGCAACCACATGGATCAATATGCCGACGACCTGGCCGAGTTGTTCGAGAAACTCGACTTGAAGAAGGTGATGATGGTCGGTCACTCCACGGGCGGCGGCGAAGTCGCACGATTTATCGGTCGTCACGGCACCAAGCGCGTTGCGAAGGCCGTGCTCATGGGCGCAGTTCCGCCGATTATGGTGAAGACCAAAGCGAATGCCGGCGGACTTCCCATCGAAGTGTTCGACGGCTTTCGCGAAGCGTATCTTGAAGACCGCGCGCAGTTCTTCCTCAACGTGGCTAGCGGGCCGTTCTTTAACTTCAACCGGCCCGGCGCGAAGGTTTCGCAAGGATTGATCCAGTCATGGGTGATGCAGGGCCTGATGTGCGGCCACAAGAACGGCTATGATTGCATCAAGGCGTTTTCGGAAACCGACTTCACTGAAGACCTGAAGAAGTTCGATGTGCCGACACTCATCGTCCATGGCGACGACGATCAGATCGTGCCGATTGATGCGTCCGCGAAGCTCTCAGCCAAGCTCGTGAAGAACTCCGTGCTGAAGATTTATCCCGGCGGTTCGCACAGCCTTGGCGAGACGAGCAAGGATCAACTCAACAAAGATCTGCTGCAGTTCGCGAAGTCCTGAAACAGACCACCCCTCCAGACACATGAGCGCAAAGAAACTCACCGCAAAAGTCGCGGTGCTGACGGCTGGTTCCGGCGGTATGAAGAGCTTACCGCACCTTGGTTCGGCGAGGACTCGTCGGCAATTTGCGCATCGGGGGATTTGTGTCTCGGCAACAATCCAGCAGTGTTTGCAACATCCGATTGCCGTCCTCTCTTCGTCGAGCGGCGACGGAAATAACCGATGGGACTGGCGGCTTCAGCGGAACAAATACGGCTTGCGGGTGCGGCAATTGACCGACCTCGCGCGGCGCGAGCGTCACGCCTTTGCCTGCGGCCACGGTGGCGAGCAGCGCGCTGAGAGTTTCGACTTGCTGTCGAATTTGCGGTGTGAATCCAGCGGCCTGGCATGCGGCACAAATGGCAGCATTGCGTCCGGGAAAGTTTTCTTCGGCGAAGCCGATGAAATTTTCGCCTTCGAGTTCGGACAAGGCGATGCGCTTGCGCAAGGCGAGCAGATGATTGTCCGGCAGCACGGCTTGAAGCGGGATTCGCGTCAGCACGGTCACTGCAAATTCGCGTTCGACTTCGGGGCAGGGATTTCCAATCAGCGCGAGATCAATCCGTCTTTCGCGCAGTGCCTTCAATTGTTCGGCGGGAGACATCTCGCGCAGGGTAACTTCAACTTCTGGATAGTCTTCCGAGAATCCCCGCAAGGCGGGGGTCAAAATGCCCGCCAGCGCCGGTGCAATGTAACCGATGGTCAGAGTTTGTTTCGCTCGCGTGGTGAACGTTTCCATCTGCTTAACCGCATCTCCGCTCCGGCGAAGCAAGTCTCGCGCGTGGGCGAGGAAAGTTTCTCCCGCAGGTGTGAGTTTGAGACCGGATTTCTCCCGGAAAAACAATTCGACACGCAACTCCTCTTCCAGGTCGCGCAATTGCCGGCTCACCGCTGGCTGCGAAATGTGCAGGCGTGCCGAAGCCCGGCTCACGTTCAATTCTTCCGCGACCGTCACGAAGTAGCGCAGGTGCCGGAGTTCCATTTATGCACAGGTATAACTGAAAGGCATAGGCCGCCAAAGAACAAAGCATTGGGCGCCGAACCAGGGCCGCGGGAAAGTGCCACATGAAAACGACGACATTGAACAAGCCAACAACAAACGAGCCTAAAGTCACAAAGCGCCCCGCCGACGGGCGCGGACGGACAGAACTCGGCTGGCTGCACAGCCGACATACATTTTCGTTCGGCAATTATTTCGATCCCGACCACATGGGTTTTCGTTCTCTGCGCGTCATCAACGACGACGTGGTCGAGCCGGGTGAAGGATTTGGCGAGCATCCCCATCGCGACGCCGAAATCTTCAGCTACGTCATCGACGGCGAGTTGGAGCACAAGGACAGCATCGGCAACGGCCACGTCATCAAAGCCGGCGACCTTCAGTACATGAGCGCCGGTCGCGGTTTGTTGCACAGCGAATTCAATCCGTCACCGGATCGCTCAGTTCACTTTCTGCAAATCTGGCTCAAACCAAAGACGGGCGTCGGCGAACCGCGTTATGCGGAGAAAGCGCTGGGCCGCTCAGCGAAACGAAATGAGCTGACGCTCGTGTTTGCTGACGAGCCACGCGATGGCGCAGTCGAGATTCGTGCGGATGCAGACATTTACTTCGGTCAACTCGACGCCGGCAAACGACTACTGCATCACGTTTCAAAAGGACGAGCACAGTGGCTGCACGTTGTCACGGGAGAAGTCTCCGTTTCGGGCGAATCGTTAAAATCGGGTGATGGAGCTGCGTTCGACAATTTCATGACGCTCGAAATCACTGCCGACTCGGACGCGCAATTCCTGTTGTTTGATTTGCGATGAAATCGCTGTGCTTTCACATTTTTCTGAACAATGGCGCGACGTCGATTGATCCAGTCGGCATCACAATAGCGGTGCTCGCTCTGTTTTTCCTCTCGATGGAAGGCAAGGCATTCGCCGCTCTTGTCAGGATTTCCGCAAGAGTTCAACCACAAGTCATCGAAACGAAAGAATAAGTCATGAACCAATACCACAAACTATATACACCCGAAGACAGCGCAGTCGTCTTCATCGATCACCAACCGCAGATGCTGTTTGGCGTCGCAAATATCGATCGCGCCAGTCTCATCAATAACGTCACGCTCCTCGCCAAAGTCGCGAAGGAATTCAATGTGCCGACCGTGCTCACCGCTGTCGAAACCGAATCCTTTAGTGGATACATCTGGCCGCAATTGTTGGACGTATTCCCTGGTCAACCGGTCGTCGAACGCACTTCCATGAATTCGTGGGACGACGCTGGTTTCCGCAAAGCCATCGAAGCGACCGGTCGCAAGAACATCATCATGACAGGTCTTTGGACGGAAGTCTGCGTCACCTGGCCGACAATCGAAATGTTGGGCGCAGGCTACAACATCTACGTCGTGGACGATTGTTGTGGCGCGACATCAGTCGCTGCACACGAGGCCGCCCTTTCCCGGATGGTCCAGGCGGGCGCTGTGAGATTAACGACCATCCCTGCCTTACTCGAATGGCAGCGCGATTGGGCGAAGAGAGAGCATTACAACAACCTCATGGGAATTCTGAAGCAACAGGCCGGCGCTTACGGCATCGGCGTCGAATACGCTTACACGATGGTTCATCACGCGCCGCAGTCCGCGAAGAAACCGCAAATCGTGCCCGCGAAAGCTTCCACGGATGGGCACGGTCGCAGCGTAACGCCTGCGGCGACCGCGGCGGCACAGATATAAATCGAAATACGGCGCTTTTGGTCTGCGGTTCACCGGATGTTCATGTCCGGTCTTCCGCAAGCCGTGGAAAGTCGCTCGATCTGCGGAGACCAAAGTCAGCGCTACAATATTATGCCCATTCATGTTGCTATTACTCGTCGTGTGCGAGCGGGCTGTGAATCCGAGTTCCAGCAGGCACTTCGGGAATTTTTCCAGAAGTCATTTGCTCATGGCGGTGTGTGGGGCGCAAGCATGCTAACACCGCCGCCGGGTTCAGACTCACGCGAATTCGGCATCCTGCGCACGTTCGCAGACGAAAAGGAGCGCGACGCCTTCTACTCGTCGGGGATGTTCAAAGCTTGGGACGAGAAGGCGCGGACGTTAACCGAAGGCGAGCCAGAGTATCGTCAACTGCACGGACTCGAAGCGTGGTTTCGTTCGCCAAATCCACCGCCGCGTTGGAAAATGTCTATCGCAACCTTTCTAGGAGTGTTCCCCACGGCGATGATTCTCAATCTGACGCTTGGTCCGACGATCAAATCGTGGCCGTTCATTTTCCGCAATGCCCTCTTCAACGCTTGTGTCGTGGCGTTGTTGACCTGGGTCGTGATGCCCTTCGTGACGCGAGCCTTGCGTGCGTGGCTTCATCCTGAGGGCGACAAAACATTCAAAAAATGAACCGCAGTTCATCACGACGTGAATTCATGAAGGTTGGCGCTGCGGCGTTGGCCGGAACTTTTGGAGGATGTGTAATGATATCAAAAAACAAAAACTATGCAGATCTGATCCTGCACAACGGACGCATCAGCACGCTCGATTCAAAAAATCCCGAAGCAAAAAACGTCGCCATCAAGGATGGTCGCATTATCGGCATTGACGATGCGGAGAAATACCAGCACGGGCCGAACACAAAGGCGATCGACCTTAAAGGCCGCCGCGTCATTCCCGGTCTCAATGATTCGCACCTGCACGTCATTCGCGGCGGGTTGAATTACAACATGGAGCTGCGCTGGGACGGCGTGCCGTCGCTCGCCGACGGTCTGCGCATGCTGAAGGAGCAGGTGCAGCGCACCCCTCCAGGGCAGTGGGTGCGCGTTGTGGGCGGTTGGTCAGAGTTTCAGTTCGCGGAGCGGCGAATGCCAACCCTCGACGAAATCAACGCCGCTGCGCCGGACACGCCCGTGTTCATTCTGCATCTCTACTGTCGCGCGCTGTTGAACAAAGCGGCGTTGCGCGCGTGCGGTTACACGAAAGACACTCCGAATCCACCCGGCGGTGAAATCCAGCGCGACCACAAAGGGAATCCGACCGGACTGCTCATCGCGCGTCCGAATGCCACGATTCTTTACGCGACACTCGCCAAAGGACCAAAGCTTCCGACCGAGCACCAGATGAATTCCACTCGTCACTTCATGCGCGAGCTGAATCGCCTGGGCCTCACGAGCATCATCGATGCGGGCGGTGGTTATCAGAATTACCCCGAGGACTACGCAGTCATCGACGAGTTGCACAAGAGCGGTGAGATGACGCTTCGCATTGCCTACAATCTCTTCACTCAAAAACCGAAGCAGGAGAAAGAAGACTTCGCGCGCTGGATCAAGCTGACCGGCCCCGGCAAGGGCGATGACTTCCTGCGCTGTAACGGCGCTGGCGAGATGCTCGTTTTCTCTGCGGCTGATTTCGAAGATTTCCTCGAACCGCGTCCTGATTTGTCTGCTTCACTTGAAGGCGAGCTCAAAGAAGTTGTTGCGTTGCTCGCAGCAAACAAGTGGCCGTTCCGCCTGCACGCGACGTACGACGAGAGCATCACGCGCTTCCTGAATGTATTCGAGGACGTGAACCGCGATATTCCGTTCAAGGGATTGAACTGGTTCTTCGACCACTGCGAGACCATATCCGACCGGAATCTCGAACGCGTGAAAGCGCTGGGCGGCGGTATCGCCATTCAGCATCGTATGGCTTACCAAGGCGAATATTTCATGGATCGTTATGGCAAGAAAGCCGCCGAACGAACTCCACCCGTGCGACGGATGCTTGAACTTGGCATTCCGGTTGGTGCGGGGACGGACGCTACGCGTGTCGCGAGTTACAATCCGTGGGTTTCACTCTATTGGCTTGTTACCGGCAAGACGGTTGGTGGCGTCTCGATGTATCCTGACGAGAATCGGCTCACGCGCGACGAAGCCCTGCGGCTCTATACACAGGGCAGCAGTTGGTTTAGCGCCGAAAATGGGAAGAAGGGCGCCATTGCCGAGGGGCAGTTGGCTGACCTCGTCGCGCTTAGTGACGATTATTTCTCCGTGTCCGAGGACGAGATCAAAGAAATTCAATCAGTCCTCTCTGTTGTTGCCGGCAAGATTGTTCACGCCACGGAGGAATTCGCGAAACACGCGCCGCCTTCGGTTCCGGTGTTGCCAGAATGGTCGCCAGTGAAAGTGTTCGGGGGATACGGTGCGCCGCTGGATCTGCGCAAAGCAGCGCGAGCGGGCGTGCCTGTGGCTCGCCAGCACAGCGCGGAGTGTCGGCGATCGGACTGCCATCACGCACTGCAATCGCCGTTCTCGGCAGCTGGATCAGCTGGCAATCGTTACGCAGATTTCTTTGGCCTGGGCTGCGATTGCTTCGCCTTCTAAGCTGTGAATGGTTGAAGCCCATGTGCAGGCAAAACTGGATGGTCGAGCAACCAACCGGCATGTATGCTGCCTCAAACCCAGGAATTCTGTGCCAGTCCGCCCTGCCACGCTCGCGCGTTGTGGTCACTGGTTGCGAGTGCGATGCTCGGTGGAGTTTTGTCAGCGCCTGCCGCAGATGAGGCATCACCGCCGCCAAGTCCGTCCTCTTTCAAGCAACTTCGCTACGACGAGGACTATCGGTATTTGCAAGACCCGGAGCGGCGCGCGGATATTCTCGATTCCATAAAGTATCTCCCGCTCGACGCTGATGGAGACTGGTGGGCCACGCTCGGCGGCGAAATACGCTTGCGCTACGAGTATTTCGAAAACCCGCAATGGGGCGCTGCGTCGCAGGACAAGGATGGGCATCTCCTGCAACGCTACATGCTCCACGGCGACGTGCATTATCGGGATACTTTCCGCGTGTTCACTCAATTCAAGAGCGGCTTGATCGAGGACCGTGAGGGCGGACCGCGGCCGACCGACCAAGACGACTTCGATCTGCATCAACTTTTCGCTGATGGCCGATTAACATGGAGTGATAGGGAAAGCGTTACCCTGCGTATCGGGAGACAGGAAATGACTTACGGATCGTCGCGCCTGGTATCGTTTCGGGAAGGACCAAACGTGCGCCTTAGCTTTGATGCTGTGAAGGCAATCCTGAAGGCCGATGAATGGCAAGTGGACGCATTTGCCGCAAGGCCCGTGCGAACCAAGACTGGCGTGTTTGACGATGATCCGAATCCAGACCAGAAGTTCTGGGGACTCTATGCAGTGACGCCCGCTTCCTGGTTGCCGGGAGGAAATGTTGACCTTTATTATCTCGGGCTGGACCGGAAGAACGCGAGCTTCGATCAGGGGACGACCCGCGAACTTCGGCACTCAGTCGGCACGCGAATTTGGGGGCAGAAGGCTGGCTGGGATTATAACCTCGAATTCGTCTATCAGTTCGGCAACTTCGGCAGTGGCGATATTCAAGCATGGACGGCGGCTTCCGATGTTGGGTTCACGTTTGAGAATGCCCCGTTCACGCCCCGGCTTGGCTTAAAGGCGAACGTCACGAGTGGAGATGACAACCCGAGCGATTCCGACCTACAGACCTTCAACCCCCTGTTCCCCAAAGGTTCTTACTTCGGCGAACCGGCATTGATTGGGCCGGCCAATCACATTGACGTTCATCCTTCACTCGACCTGGCCTTGTCCCGAAACGTAACCCTCAACTTCAACTGGGATTTCTTCTGGCGCGAGAACACGCGGGACGGCATCTACGGCCCGGCTCTGAATCTCCTCCGCTCTGGCCAAACCAGCGATGCCCGCTATGTCGGCAATCAAGTAGAAGCAGTATTGGCGTGGCAAATTGGCAGGCACTTCACCGTGGTCGCGGATTACGCGCATTTCTTCGCGGGCGACTTCATCAAAGAAAGCGGGCCAGGGAAGGACGTGGACTACTTCTCGGCCTGGCTGACATTCCGCTTCTGAAATCGACAGACCTATATTCCCTCCGACCTGGCCTTTGACTATTTTCGCTGGAGATGATCCAACCGCAGGACAGTCAAACTGAGCGCCAGGACCGCTGCGCAACCGTACCTACCGTCGTCTTTGGTCCGCAAATGTCTTCTCCGGTGTTGGCTCTTCGATGCACGACACCGCTGCGGTCTGGACGATGACCGCACTGACTTCATCGCCGGATGCCTGCTGAGTGGAACGCACCGACCGATGACGGATGTTTATCTGATGACACCAGACTTTGGCTGGTTTCGTGTCGCCTAGACATCTTGCTGTCCTGCACGCGGATATGCTAAAAATTCCCTCGGTTTTCGTCTTAGGCGTATTTTTCCGGGCCTTTTCTTGCCCGTAAGGGGTCGCCGAACCGCACACGACCAAACGCCGCATGCTCGGGAGTATCTGCGCGATAGGC
>CAZCUL010000433.1:0-5084 GCA_964501475.1 uncultured Verrucomicrobiota bacterium
GGGTGCCAGAGGATGCGCCAAAAGCGGGCGCCAGAGTTTTCTCGCCGGCGTCAACGTTGCGTGGCCGCAGTGCCCATTTCCGCCGCAGGCTTTGTCGGTCGTTGCAGAAGCTGGAGCCAAATCGCCGTCGCCACTGTGCTCTGCCGGGTCCTCTGCCGCTTGCTTTCCAGAGCGTGCTGAAGCTGATGGGCAAGATTCGCCCGTCGTCCATCCTGTGCGCGCGCCAAAGCGCCAGAGGACTGGCGCCCGTCCGCCGTAATACTATGGAGGGCGGGCAGTCCAAGACTTGGTGGATTCTCCAATGGCTCCGTTAAATGCGAAGCGTCTGGAGTGTGGTATTCCTCTGCACTCTGCCGGCCCACTCCAGAACGTGTTCTTCCGGTTCATAGTCCCAATGCGCGCGCGAAAGCGGATGGAGGCTGCCCATGATGAACCTGATGGCTCCGGGTTCAGAAGCGCAATGCGCGCAAAAGATTTCGGGGAACTCTCATTTTTGCGGAGCGCGGCTGTCCCCAGCAGCACGAACGAACTCGAAAAGGCCCTGGCAGATTTCCCGCGTCATCGCGCTTCCCATCTGCTGCGGCTGAGAACAGGCCGCGCTCCGGGTTAAAATGAGAATTGCTGCCCGTCAGGGCGGGGATATTGTTTGGGTTCATGCCTTTCGTTTCAAATCGCTGTTGCCCCCGCTGTTCATCCCGGCGAAATCGCAAGGGTGGACCAGGGCAGGGCCGCCGGTTCGCTTAATCCTTTGAAAACCGCGCGGGGTGGAAAATGATTCGGTGCGATGAGAACTGCGGATGTTTCCGGTCTGCTCCTTGGGATTGAAGGAGGCGGAACGCGCACAGTGGCGCTGCTGACCGATTTGAACGGCCGGCTGGTGAAGCGTGTTGAAGCCGGGCCCGCCAATGTGCGCTTGCTCTCAGAGCAGGCTCTGGTGCGTTTGTTTAAATCACTGAACGTCCTTCCCCGGCCCCGGGCGGTGGCGATTGGTTTGGCTGGCGCGCGAACAGAGTCGGACCGTGAGCGGATTCGGCGCGCGGCCGCGAAGGTCTGGCCCGGAACCCCTTGTCACGCGACAAGCGATTTGGAGACTGCGCTCATGGCGGGGGAGCCTCCGCGCGCGAAATTGAAGTTTAAAAACCGGAGCGCGACTGCGGCAAGGCTTTCGGGAACGCGGGTGCTGATTTTGAGCGGGACCGGTTCCTGTTGCTTTGGGCGAACCCAGGGGGGCAAGAGTGCGAAGGCGGGCGGCTGGGGGCATCTTCTGGGCGACAAAGGGAGCGGCTACGAGATTGGCCTGCGCGGTTTGAAAGCTGTGGTGTATTGCTACGATCGCGACGGTGTGTGGCCGGCCCTGGGCGCGCGTTTGTTACGAGCATTGCAGTTGAATGAGCCCGAGGAACTGATCGGGTGGGTTCAACAAGCCGGAAAGAACGACGTGGCTGCTCTGGCAGTGGAAGTATTCGCGGCCTGGAAACAAAGAGATCGAATCGCCACGGATATCATTGCCGCTGCAGCCTCGAGTCTGGCCAGGGACGGTCTGGCGTGCGCGCGGAGGCTCGTCGCGAAAAGTGCGCCGGTGCAGTTCCTGTTGGCAGGGGGCACCCTGGTGAAACAACCGCGATTTGCCCAATTGGTGTCCCGGCAAGTGAGGCGACTCTGGCCGCAGGCGTCGGTGACTGTCTTGAAAAGGGAAAGTGCCTGGGGCGCGGTCGAAATGGCGGCCGCGGCTTTGGGAGCGGAGACGGAAAACGACAAAGTGGCAAGGCGCGATCTGGCAAAGGAGGAGCCGGAATTAAGGAAAGTTTTGGCGGCGTCTCCGACGGAGCAGCGCAATCCCCGTTCGATGCGACTGGATGAGATGCCATTGGCCGAGGCGATTGCACTCATGCTGGATGAGGACGCCCGGATTCCGGCGGCCATTCTGGCGGAGCGGAAGAGAATTGAACGGGCGGTGCGGGTGATCACGCGGGCCTTTAAGCGGGGAGGGCGGCTTTTTTACGTGGGAGCCGGCACAAGCGGGCGGCTGGGCGTTTTAGACGCGAGCGAGTGCCCGCCCACATTTCAAACGCCGCCCGAGATGGTGCAAGGGATCATGGCCGGCGGGCGGAAGGCACTTTGGCAAGCTGTGGAAGGGGCTGAGGACGACCCGCAGGCCGGGGCAGGCGCGATCCAGTTTCGGAAGGTGAATCGCCGGGATGTGGTGGTGGGAATTGCGGCCAGCGGTCGAACGCCATTTGTCTGGGGCGCATTGCAGGAGGCGAAGCGCCGCCAGGCGTTTACGGTGCTGCTCACTTTGAACCCGAATTACAGAATTTCACGCGAGCGCCGCCCGGCATTGGTGATTTCGCCGAACGTCGGCCCCGAGATTCTGACCGGGTCAACCCGGCTGAAGGCGGGGACGGCCACGAAATTGATTCTGAACATCCTGACGACACTCTCGATGGTGCGGTTGGGCAAGGTGGCGAGCAATCTGATGGTGGATGTGAAAGCGTCGAACTCGAAGCTGCGCGATCGGGCGGTTCGAATTCTTCAACAATTGAGCGGGGCGGAGGAGCAGCGAGTGCGGGAGGCTTTGGAAGCGAGCGGCTGGCAGATCAAGCGTGCCTGGGCGCGTTTGAAGCGGAAGCGTAGCGCAGCAGGGCAGGGGATCGCGTGAGGCCGCCTCAGCGATATGTCTCCCGGCGATGCCCACCGCCAGGAGTCGGACGATTTTGCCGTGGGTATCCGGGCTGTAAATGAGACGGTAGCCACCGACGCGAATACGGTAGCTGGCCGTGCCCTTGAGCTTGACCAGTCCTCTAACGTTTTCTTTCCGAAACGTGCTGAGGTTGATGGCAAGATTCGCCTGTCGGCCATCCGCTGCCCGCGGCCAAAGCGCCAGATGACTGGCGCCCGTCCGCCGTAATACTATGGAGGGCGGGCAGTCCAAGACCTGGCGGACTTCCCAGCGGCTCGGGTGAACGCGGAGCGGGTGGGAATGGATTCTCAGCCGGTGTTCACGAATCAGCGATCGGAATTCAGGCTTCAACGCTTCATGGCAGGGCGTCCAGGGCGGCAGTTAAACCTTTTCAAAGGTTCCGGGTTGATTGTAGGATTCAGTCGGCTTTGGCGGCGTCGATGCTGCGGCCGCGTTTTTGAGATGGAAACCGGTTATGGAAACTTTTTTTAAGAACATCACCGCGGAAGAGGGTACGAAGGAAAAGCTGAGCCAGGACCTGATGACCCTCATTCATGATGCGGAAGACCTGGTCAAGGCGACAAGCGGTACTCTGGCGAACAAGTCGAAGGAAGAGCTGCTGACCGCCTTGGGCAAGTTGAAGATCACCTGCCGCAGGGTGGAAGCACAGGCCGTGGCTGGCGGGCGCGCCACGGCTCGCATCGTTCGCGAATATCCTTACCCGTCCATCGGCTTTGCCTTCGGGCTCGGTCTTCTTATGGGTGTTCTGGCGGTAAGGCGGTAGGCCGGTACGTCGGTAGGTCGCTAAGGCGGTAAGGGTCCATTTTCAATTCGTGAGCGCTGGTCCGGGCTCGCGGCGAGCCTTTTCATTCTTTTCATTAAGCTGTTCAGGATTGACTTGGCATATCAGTTGCCTACCGTCGGGCCGCGTCGAAGAGGACTGGGCGGGTGCTCAGGTGAGCCTCCCAAAGGGTTAAGCAGGGTTCGATGCCAGAAGGAATTGTATTGAGAAAGGACAGATCAGCATGAGCACCGCAAGATTACTTCGTCCGGCCATTCCGGTGGGCGAACTGGATGTGAGCACACGCGCCACATTCATTACCCGCACCTATTTGCATTTGCTGGGGGCCATGTTCGGCTTCACAGCCATCGAGGTCGTCTTGTTCCAGACCGGGCTCGCGGAACAAATCGCGCGGGCTTTTCTCAGCGTAAGCTGGCTTCTGGTGTTGGGCGGATTCGTCATCGTGTCCTGGTTTGCCAGCCGGGTTGCCCATCGTGCCCAATCCCTGGGTGCTCAATATGCAGCCCTAACGGGATTTGTCGTGGCCGAAGCCCTGATTTTTGTGCCGCTTTTGTTCATTGCGAATGCGTATGCACCCGGTGCGATCGAGAACGCTGCGGTGGTGACGCTCTTTGGCTTCGCGGCTTTGACAGCGGTGGTCTTCATCACGAGGAAGGATTTCTCGTTTCTAGGCGGAATCCTGCGCTGGGGATTTCTGGTGGCTTTGGGACTGATTGTTGCCGGCACGATCTTCGGATTCAATCTCGGCACCTACTTTTCGGTCGGAATGATTGCTCTGGCCGGTGGCGCGATCCTCTACGACACTTCAAAAGTCATTAATGAATATCCGGAAGATCGCTACGTGGGCGCGGCGTTGGAGCTGTTCGCTTCGGTGGCATTGCTCTTCTGGTACGTTTTGCGGCTGTTCCTCGGTCGGCGCTAAGCCGATCCGAAGCGGTCGCGCTTGATCTGCGATCCGTGCTCCTGCAAAGCGTAACGCTCTGCAGGAGCTTTTTTATTTCCCGTGAACGCAAAGGCGTTTTGCAAGGGCCCGCGGTATTTTGCAACGGTACGCGAAATCATTTAAACCTCGGAGAAAACGTTCTCTTGCGAGACATCCTCGGCGGAAGCCGGTAGGGTGTCTTTGGCATGACGGTCAGGAAGACGAAGCGGCGTCGAGGATTAAAGGCAATGCTGTGGACCCTCGCGGTCCTCTTGTGCGTTATTGCGGCTTTTCCCATTTGGTTTCCATGGTTGCTGAAGCCCGTGGCGAAGCGTTTTGGCGTGCAGTATGGGAATTACGAAAGACTCGGCTATACGCAGTTTGCTCTGGAGGAAGTCCGTTACAGCAAGGGCCGGACAATCGTGAAAATAGGCCGCCTGGAGGCATACCTGCCAACCCGCTGGTTATGGCGGCGCTTTTTTGACGCTGAGGAAAGGGAAGATTACGTCGTCGTTGCCGCGGGTTGGCAGTTGGAACAGGACGAAACTGTCCCGAAGTCCGGAAAGAAGAAGAAAGGATCGACCTCACAGTTGCTCGATGCCCTTCAAAGCAAAGCCCCCGTGCTGCAAGCGTGGCTGCCTTCGGCGAAGTTAACCGGTGGCAGCATTGCCGCAGGCTCG
>CAZCUL010000434.1:0-4683 GCA_964501475.1 uncultured Verrucomicrobiota bacterium
TTCGGACGGGCCACGGATGCGCGCGGGAAGGCTCCTCCAATATTCGCCTGCCACCAGGAAGGGGTGCAACCCGATTTCATGGCCCTGGGAAAGGGCATGAGCGGCGGATACCTGCCTATCGCAGCCACGCTCACCACACGAAATGTGTTCGATGCCTTCCTGGGCGAAAACAGCGAATTCAAAACGTTCTTCCACGGCCACAGCTATTCGGGCAATCAGCTCGGGAGCGCGGCGGCATTGGCGAACCTGGACCTGATCGAAAGCAGCCCATCGCTGGTGGCGCGCAGCCAGACCCAGGAATATTTACGGCAAACTACGGAGAAGCTCTGGGCTCTGCCCGCCGTCGGCGATATCCGGCAAGTCGGCTCAATTGTGGCAATCGAATTGGTAAAGGACTGGCGAACCCGCGCTCCTTACCCTCCGAACGACCAGGCAGGCATCCGCGTTTGCCGCGCGATGGTCAAAAGGGGGGTTCTTACCCGGCCAATTGGAAATTCGATCATTTTGATGCCGCCCTATTGCGCCCACCCAAACCAAATCGCGCAGATGGTGGACAGTGTCGCCGAGGCACTCCGTGATGTGTGCTAACTGATTCGGGCGGGTTAGAACACGCCCATGAGTAGCAGAACAATCACGATCACCAACACGAGACCCAGACCCCCGGTCGGGTAATAGCCCCATCCCCGGCTGTATGGCCAGGCTGGTAATGCCAGCACGAGCAATAACAGGAGGATCAAGAGCAAGATTGTCGCTGGTGTCATATTTCCCTTTCATCTAGCGAGAGGACTTCTTCCCGCCCGATTTTTTGCCGCCCTTGCGACCGCCTTTCCGGGAGGCGGCTTCGTTTCCCTTTTTCCCGCGGCCGGAACCGCTTTTTTTGCCGCCGCCGCTTGATTTGTTGACCGTCGCCCAAGCGCGGCTCTCCGCTTCGCTCTTTTTAACACCGCGCTGGCGATAGCCCTTTTCGATCTTGTCAGCGCGGCGTTTCTGTTTGGTCGTATAGCTTGATTTGTCGCCCCGTGGCATAGTTGCCGTTTGTTTGACTAACAATGGATTGAGCGGAATTTGTGCCAGGCAGGCCAAGACCATTTCAAACCAGTTGCGCCTTAGAAGCTTCGATGCGCATTCGCCCAGCATCCAGATATTTGGCACGGGCAGGCAACCTGCATGAGCGCCAGCAGCGGGACGTGCATTTTGCCCCTTTGGTCCTAATCGAGTTTCAGGCGGGTGTGGCTTGGGTAGCGCAGGATTTCGACCTGTTGTTTGACGTGCGCGGGAGGCTCGGGCGTGAATCGGCTGACCACGATTGTGACCAGGAGATTCAGAAACATCCCAAGCGTTCCAATGCCTTCCGGGCTGATACCAAACCACCAGCGTTCCCGCGCGGAAGCCGGATCATGAAGTCGCTTATCAATGAAAGTGAACCAGATAATGTAGCCGGCAGTAAAGAGGATGCCCACGAGCATTCCCGCTATGGCGCCTTCCTTGGTGGTGCGTTTGCTGAAAATTCCAAGAATGATCACGGGAAAAAAGCTGCTGGCCGCCAGTCCAAAAGCGAAAGCGACGACTTGCGCCACAAAACCGGGCGGATAAATCCCGAGCAGCCCGGCCACAATCACGGCGGCACCGGCGGAAACGCGCGCGTAGAGCAACTCTTTCGTTTCGCTCATCTCCGGGTTGATGATGCGTTTGACAAGGTCGTGGGAGACCGCGGACGAAATCACCAGCAGCAAACCCGCAGCCGTGGATAAGGCAGCCGCCAAACCGCCGGCGGCCACCAGGGCCACCACCCAGGCAGGCAGGCGCGCAATCTCGGGATTCGCCAGCACCATGATATCGGGGTCCACGGTCAGTTCGTTGGCGGCCGGATCCGGCCCATATTGAATAGTGCCGTCACCGTTCTTGTCCGTGAAACTGATCAAGCCGGTCTTTTCCCAATTGCGAAACCACTCGGGCCGCTGGTCGTAAGATTTGCCATGGAGAGTTTGAACCATGTTCACGCGCGCAAAGGTGGCCACCGCCGGGGCAGTGGTGTAAAGAAGCCCAATAAAGAGCAAGGCCCAAAAGGCGCTCAGGCGCGCCGCCCGCACGGTCCGCACCGTGTAGAAGCGAATAATCACATGCGGCAAACCAGCCGTTCCGACCATGAGCGCGAAAGTTATGGCAAAGACATCGATCATGCTCTTCTTGCCCGGAACGAAGGCCGCGGTGTATTCCGGGAAACCGAGCTCGCGATGAATTTTATCCAACGTCTCCAGCAGGTAGAGCCCGGCATTTTCGCCCGAGGCAACCCGCGATCCAAAACCGAGCTGTGGGATCGGGTTGCCGGTCATCTGCCACGAAATCGCCACCGCCGGAATGAGGTAAGCCATGATCAACACAACGTATTGAGCGACCTGCGTCCATGTGATCCCCTTCATCCCGCCCACGGTGGCGTAGATGAAGACCAACACCATGCCAATGATCACTCCCACGTTGATATCCACATTCAGAAAGCGGGAAAAGACCACTCCCACGCCGCGCATCTGGCCGGCGACATAAGTGAAGGAAACGAAGATGGCGCAGAAAATGGCCACGAGCCGGGCTGCGTTCGAGTAGTAGCGGTCTCCTACAAAATCCGGCACGGTGAACTTCCCGAATTTTCTCAGGTAAGGGGCCAAAAGCAGCGCCAATAACACATATCCACCGGTCCATCCGATCAGGTAAACCGACCCGGTATAGCCCATGAAGGAGATGAGGCCCGCCATGGAAATGAAGGAGGCTGCGCTCATCCAATCCGCGCCCGTAGCCATGCCGTTGAAGATGGCGGGCACGCCGTGGCCCGCCACATAAAAACCCGCAGTGCTCCGGACCCGGGTGTAGAGCGCGATACCGATATAGAGCCCGAACGTCAACCCGACGATCAGGTAGGTCCACCCCTCAATGCCCATTAGCTCTCCTCCTCGTGCACATCGAAGCGACGGTCGAGCCATTTCATGATCAAGGAATAGGCCAGAATGAGCGCGATGAAGGCAAAGATCGTCCCTTGTTGCGCCATCCAGAAGCCGAGCGGAAAACCGCCGACCTTCCATTCGTTCAAGGGCTCGACCAGAAAAATGCTTAAGACACAGCCAAACAAAAACCAGACACTGAGCAAGCCAAGCAATATCCGGAGATGGATTCGCCAGTAACGGCGGTATGGCGCTTCGCCGGGCATGTCGTGTTTTGAGGCGGGATTCACGTTCGCGCTTGTGTAACAAAGGCCAATTCAGCTTGCAACGTGTTTGACACTTTCTCCCGGTAAGGCGCCGATCTTTCGGGGAGAAGTAAAAAACTCGTCCGGCCCGGCATCTGCTAAAACGAGGTCGGAGCTATGAGAATGACCATGAAAACCAACGGCGGTTTCACTCTGGTGGAACTGATGATTGTCGGAAGCGTGATCGGCCTCCTGGCGGCGATGGCCATTCCGTCCATGACCAAGGCGCGCGAGAGCGCCCAAAACGGACGCTACATCGCCGATCTGCGCGCGGCCCGCGGCGCTTTCCAGCTCTACGCAATCGAAAAGGGCCAATACCCCGCGGATAAGACTCCCGCGATTATGCCGACCGGCATGGATGAATACCTGCAAAACTTTCCCTGGACCGCGCCCACGAGTCTCGGCGGCCAGTGGGATTGGGATTATCAGCAATTTGGCACCGTCGCCGGCGTCTCGGTTTATCGCCCCGCCGCCTACAGTACGCAAATGGAAGCCATTGACTCGACTATCGACGATGGGAACCTAAGCACCGGCAGCTTCCGCTCGCGCAGCCAAGGCTACATTTCCATCATCGAATAACCTTCTCCCGCCGAGTCGGTAATCAGTGGGAGCCGAAGGAAGTGGCTTAACCTTCTTTCCCGCAGTCAAAGTGCGGCTCGTTACTTCGGGTGCTGCCCGAGCGAATGGATTCAGCGCCGCGTCTGGTTCTTTGCCCCGGCCCAGGGACCCCGCACCAGGCGCCCGGGGCGCGCGCCGGTGTGTTGGTCGTGATCGATCACCACCGTCCCATTGACAATCACCCATGCAAACCCCGTGGCGTACTGGTGCGGATCCTTAAACGTCGCCTGGTCGCGAAGAGTTGCCGGATCGAAGAGGGCCAGATCCGCCCAGTTTCCCTCCACTAACAGACCCCGGCCTTTGATGCGAAACGTCGTAGCCGGCAGCGAGGTCATGCGACGTATCGCGTCCTCGATCCGCAGGACCGAAAGCTCCTGCACGTAACGGCCCAGGATACGCGCATTGTTCCCGTAACCTCGCGGATGAGGGACGCCTTCGCGGAACCGCCTCACGCTGCTGTCGGCGGCAAACATCGTGTTCGGGTGCCGCATAAACGCGCGCAAATCATCCTCGCTCATTCCGTGGAAGACACCGCCGGCGCCGCCGTGCTTTTGAATCTCCAAAATCATCTCGATCTGGTCCTCCAATGAATCTGAGCCGCGGACCCTTTGCGCCGCTTCGGCAATGTTCAAACCATTGAGCGAACGATCGTGACTATAGGAGGCGATGACTGCATAGCTGAAATCCTCCTGGCCGCGCTTCTGCAGGCGCTCCTTCATTTCTGCGACGACCTTCGCTTTGAATTCGGGATCGGCGATCCGCTCGTTGAATTTTCCTCCCTCGCGCGCTTCCCCTGGCACCAGTTGGCTGATGCCGGTGCTCGAAGCCGT
>CAZCUL010000435.1:0-2509 GCA_964501475.1 uncultured Verrucomicrobiota bacterium
CGTTTGGGTTGGCGTCCGACAAAGCAACCAGGACGCTGCTGCCGCGGACCACTCCCCGGTCCGGGACCATGTTTGCCGCGGTAAAGCCAAGCTCGCGCAAAGAATCGAGCAGCTTCTCGCTTGGGGTATAGTTTTCAGACATCCGCCGCTCGGGCGTGACGGGACTGAGCTCATGGCCGGGGCCCCGGGAGCCCGGATCGCGTTCCGATCCCCGTGTGCCGAAAAAGTTGATTCCCCCGGCCGTCAGAGCCGTTCGCGCGTCAGTGACAGGCTCCGAGTCGCTCGTGGATACTGGAGGGTTCGTTCGGCTGGGAACCAGGTAAGGGTCGATGAACCCGGCATAGATCGTCGCCCCCTTGAGGTCCCAAACACGGGCGCCCGCCGGCGGTTCGATATCCGGCCCGACGTCGGCAATGAATCCATCGCGGATCACAATCGTCCCCGACTCGAGAGTTTCGCCCGGTTTGACCACCACCTTGGCGCCTGTCAAAGCATGAACACCCGGCGGTTTCGGTCGGTGGCCCGGAGGAAGAATCTCGGCGGCCCGAATCGAACAAAGGGCTGCTGCCGCAAGAAGAGCAGCGGCTACTGCGCGAAAGTAGAATGGCGCGTTTGGAATCGCATGCATGCTTGCCGCGGACTATGCCAACCTTTGGCCGGGCTGTGTAGCGAAAATAGTGAAGGTTCGCCGCACACCCCGCACACCGACGCACCGACTCAAAAGAAGTGCGATTCCTTTTGGCCACCGCCCCGCTCTCCAGGTAAAATCCCATCATGCCCGATTTCCGCGCTGCCCTTCGATACGTTGCCTGTGCGGGCTTCATGACTTCGATCGGTGTCGCGACCACCGGCGCGCAGGAGATCAGCGTCATGCCGTTCAAGGAGCCGCCGAAGCCCGAACTGCCCGGGGCCATTCCGGCCTTCCCCGGTGCGTGGGGCGGCGGCATGTTCACCACTGGCGGACGAGGCGGAAAGGTCATCGAGGTCACGAATCTCGATGACTCCGGGCCCGGCAGTCTGCGCGCGGCATGCGAAGCCGAGGGGACCCGCACCGTCGTATTTCGTATCTCGGGCCTGATCCGACTGGAGTCGAAGCTGAACATCGATCATCCCAACATCACCATCGCGGGGCAGACTGCGCCGGGCGACGGGATTTGCGTGGGCTACGAATCGGCCAGTGTCAACGCGACCAACGTCATCATCCGGCACATGCGCTTTCGCCGCGGTGTGCCCGAGGGCGGCCAGGGCGCGGACTGCCTGGGCGGCGATCCGGAGGGACAGATCGTGATCGACCACTGTTCGACGAGCTGGGGCATGGACGAGAACATTTCGTTCTATCGTTACATGAAGCCGATGCCGGATGGCACCCGCCGGAAACTGCCGATCCGGAACGTCACGATTCAATGGGTCATTTCCAGCGAGGCGCTCAATGCCAAGAACCACGCGTTCGGCGGGACCTGGGGCGGCGAGGACTCGACGTTTCACCACAATCTGTTTGCCTGCAACACGGGCCGCGTGCCCTCCATCGGCATGGGCGGCGAATTCGATTACCGCAACAACGTCATCTTCAACTGGCGCCATCGCACCATGGACGGCGGCGGGTCGAACTCGATGGTCAATGTGATCGCAAACTACTACAAGGCGGGTCCGGCAACCCGCCCCGGCGAATTGCAGCATCGCATCGCCCGTGCTGAAGTGCGCGGCCGCCCCGGCCGGTTCTACATGGCCGGCAATTACGTGCATGGTTTCCCGGAGATCACCGCCGACAACTGGAACGGCGGCATGCTCATCGAGGGCGGCGGCCGGTTCTCCGTGGATGACGTGCGCGCCACCGAACCGTATGAAGGCTGGCCCATTAATCAACAGACCGCCTTGGAAGCGTATCAGTCTGTCCTGGCCAAAGTCGGCGCCACCCTGCCCAGGCGGGACGCGGTGGACCGGCGCATCATCGAGATCGTGCGCACCGGCAAACCGGCGTTGGGCGATGGCATCATCAACGATCCCGCCGAGGTCGGCGGCTTTCCCAAATACCAGTCCGCCGCGGCGCTCCCTGACACTGATCATGACGGCATGCCGGATGAGTGGGAGAAACGACACAATCTGAATCCCAACGATCCCGCCGACGGGGCGGCTGATGGCGATCGGGACGGCTACACGAATCTGGAGGAATACCTTAACGGCACCAACCCGCGGGAGTTCATCGACTACCAGGATTTGAAGAACAACGTGGACACGATCAGTGGATGAGTAGCTGCCTTAACAATCAAACCCCCGGCGACGCGCTCCTTCTCCCTGCAGTTCAGCACAGCAGGTTCCGGCGAAGCCTCTCGGTGCTGATGGAGGCGGCTTACTCCAGCCACAGGTCGATGGGACGCTTCGCCTTCGCTCGGAAGGGCAGGCGAACCTTCTGGCCGATGCGGGCGGAGTGATACGCGGCGCATATGATTTCCAGCACCGCCCGGCCATCTTCTCCCGTGATCAGCGGCGGCTTGTCTTCGCGCACGCAGCC
>CAZCUL010000436.1:0-16547 GCA_964501475.1 uncultured Verrucomicrobiota bacterium
ACCGACGGGCGCGGCCTCGACATTCTGGGCAACCAGTTCGACGCTGCCGGACGGCTGGTCGCCCAGGTCGATGCCCACGGGCAGACCAATTCCTTCAATCACGATTTGTCCCATCGCCTCGAACTGCTCACCGACCGTCTCGGACACCTGACCGTGCACGAGTACGACGAGCGCGGCAACGTCGTCCGCACCGTCGCGCCCGATGGCGGCGTCAGCTTCATGACTTACGACGACGCCGATAATCTGCTCACTCACGTCGATCCGCTCGGGCGGACCAATCGTTTCCTTTATGATCCGCAGGACAATCGAATCGCCCTGATTGATCCCTTGGGAAACACGACCCGTTTGACCTACAACTCGAACCGGCGCCCCACCAGCATCACCGATCCCAACGGGAACATCGTGAGCAACCGTTACGACCAGGCCCATAATCTGGTCTGGATTCAGGACCCGCTCGGGCAAGTCACCACCTTCGGTTATGAACGCGGCCTGCTGGTCGCCACCACCAACGCTTTCGGCCGGGGAACCCGCCTCGAGTACGATCCCTTGGGCCGCTTGACCAACCGCATCGACGCCCTTGGCCACGCCACCGCTTTCCAACGCGATTCAAATGGCAATGTCACCGCCGAGATCACGACCCGGACCACCGCCGCCGGTCTCGAAACACTCGTCACCCGGTTTGCATACGACGCTCAGGACCGTTTGACGAATCTGGTCTTCGCGGATGGCTCGGCCGTCTCTGCCAGCTTCAACGCCATCGATCAGGTCGCTTCCTTTTTCGACCCGCTCGGGCGCCGGACCTCTTTCGAATATGACGCCCAAGGCCGCCCTCTGCGCACGACCTATCCCGACCTGACAACCGATTCGCTCGCTTACGATCCCGAAGGGCGGCCCAGCGCCTACACCAATCGCCTCGGCCAGGTCACCCGTTTCGACTACGATCCGGTCGGCCGCCTGGTGCGCGTCGAATATCCCGACGGCGCCGGCATAACCAATCATTTCGATCAGGCCGGGCAATGGATTGCCTCCACCGATGCGCGCGGCTTCAGCACCTTTTACAGCTACGACCCGGCCGGCCGAAACAGCGCCATCACCAATCCCCTCAGCCAGGTCACCCGCTTCAATTACGATCCCAATGGCAACCTGCTCGCTCTCATCGATGCCTTGGGGCGCACCAATCAATTCGAATACGACCCGCTCAATCGCCGCGTCCGCACCCTCTTTGCCGATGGCACCGTCTCGGGTGTCCTCTTTGATCCCTTGGGCCGTCTCGTGGCCAGCACCGACCAGAATGGGAACACCACCCGGTTCGGACACGACCCTCTGGGCCGGCTCACTACCGTCACCAATGCCCTCGGTCAGGTCACTCGATACGCATACAACGAACTCGGCCAGCAAACCGAGCGGATCGACGCCAACGGCCATATCACCACCTACCAATACGACCCGCTCGGACGCCGCCTCCGCCGCACCCTGCCCGGTTTGCAATCCGAGTCTTACGCCTACGACCCCGCCGGCAACCTGACCAGCCGCACCGATTTCAACGGCTATTCCACTTCCTTCCACTACGACCAGATGGATCGCCTCATCGCCAGGCTGCCCGACCCGCGCCGGGGCGAGCCCGCTCTCACCTTTGCCTATAACGCCCTGGGCTGGCGCACAAACATGATCGACGCCAGCGGCACTACCCGCTATGCCTACGACGTGCGCAATCGGCTCGCCCAAAAGATCAAAACCTGGGCCGGGATCGGACTGTCCGTCGCTTTAACCTACGGCTACGACGCCAGCGGCAATCTCACCACCCTCGATTCCTCCAGCCCCAACGGCGCCCAGGTCGCCTACAGCTATGATCCCCTCGACCGCCTCGAACAGGTCAACGATCCGCACCTGGGCACCACCAGTTACACCTACGACCACGCCGGCAACCTCCGCGCTCTCAGTTCTCCCAACGGCGTTCAAACCTCTTACCACTACGACTCGCTCGACCGGCTCACCAACCAAACCGCCGCCCGGCTCGACACCCCTTTGGCCGGTTACGTTTATACTCTGGATGCGGCCGGCAACCGCTTGAGCGCCGAGGAAGCGCTGCACAGTTTCGCGCCCGATTCGGCCTTTGCCCGCCAATACCGTTACGATGCCGCCTACCGGCTCGCGGACGAAACGATCACCCAGCCCGGCCTTTCCAGCCATCGCCTCGATTACGCTTACGATCCGGCGGGCAACCGTCTTTCCCTCCAATCCACCCTCAGCCAAATCCCTTCGACCGCTTACAGCTACGATGCCAACGACCGGCTGCTCAGCGACAGTTACGACGCCAACGGCAACACCCTCTTCGCTGCCGGCTTCACTCAGACCCAGCCCGATCGTTACGACTTCGAGGACCGCCTGCTCGAACGCCGCTCGACCCTCGACTCGCAACTCTCGACCCTCAGCTTCCAATACGACGGCGATGGCAACCGTGTGAGCAAGACCGTCAACGGGTTCACGACGTATTACCTGGTCGATGAGTTGAACCCCACCGGCTATTCACAGGTCCTGGAGGAGTTGGTGCCTGCTGAGAACGGGCTGCTGACTCCGGTCCGCCATTACACCTACGGTTACGACCTGCTCGCTCAGGACCAACTGATCGATGCAGGTACCGGCCTCACCTGGAAAGCCAGCTTTTATGGCTACGACGGCCAAGGCAGCGTCCGTTTCCTCACCGACCTCGCCGGTCACATCACTGACAGCTACGATTACGACGCCTTCGGAAACCTGATTGCCCAGGCGGGCCTCACGCCCAATCTCCACCTTCATCGGGGCGAACAATTTGATCCGGACCTCGGCCTCTACTACCTCCGGGCCCGCTATCATAACCCTGCCAGCGGCCGCTTTTGGACCATGGACAGCTTCGAAGGATTTGGGACCGACCCGGCCAGCCTCCATCACTACACCTACAACCAGAACGATCCCGTCAACCGGTTCGATCCCAGCGGCCACCTTTCCCTGCCTGAAGTAAACGCGGTCGGGGCCCTCCGTCTGGACTTGAGCGCGGGAGTCATCAATCACGGGATCGTGACCGGCCTGCGCGCCATGGGCATCGCGCCCCTCTTTCAAATCCGCAGTGCCATGGTTGAAGCCGCCATCGACGGCAACGACGCCTTGCTCGCCACGTTGCAAGACCATTACGCCTTTGCCCTCTTCGCCAACGCCACCTTCAGCGAACAACTCGACACCCTCGAGCCCATCCTCGACCTCGCCCACGCCGGAGCCGCCGCGGTCCCACTCCTCCGATCCGCAGCCGACTTCCCAGCTCATTTGCGCCAGTTCCAAAAAACCTGGGGCAACTGGAGCACCAGATCGCCCACCACAAGCCGATCGAGAATCACTCCCCGATTCGGCCTCAATCGTCTTTCAAACGCAAAAACAGTTCGCGCTGCTCCAACCGGACAAGGAATCACCGCAAGGACGGGACTGACAACAGGAGCCGACGAAGCCGTCTTCTGGTCGGGAATTGGAAGGGGCGGCGATGTGAAAGCTGCCAACTGGGTGGCGCAGCAAGGGGGATCAACGCTCGAAACAACCTTGGCGTCCAGGGGGATAAAGCTTCCCGTTTGGGATGCGAGCAATCCCGCTTCTGTTGCTGCTTGGCGGCAAGCCTCAACGGAGTTTGCTGCTGGCGCGCGAGGCAATGTCCGTGTTCTTCAGGGTGATGCTTTGCGCGTTGACGCCATATGGCGCGATGAGTTCAAAGCGCTCCAGGTAAATCCCAACGTCAATTCGATACGAGCCATAAACCCGGATACAGGTGCGGAGGTCTTGCTATGGTCGAGATGAATAACCTCAACTCCCCTCAGCTTATTGAGGCGGTTCGTCTTTGGACCGGATGGGGCGAAAGTGTGATGCCAAGCCGTGACGATAGGCGACTGGCGAATCATTTTGGCGATGAGGTCGCTGCCAAGCTGCTTCCTCTAATCAAGTCCTTAGAGGGTGACTTTTACGCCTCCGATGCAAGTCTCGTAGCTGCAAATTTGCAGGAGATGGAGAAACTTTCATCTGAGCACTTCAAGCAAAGGCATCCGGCGGTAGCCGACGAAATCGTGAAAGCCTTCGCATGGTGCTACACCTTCGACTTCAAGTAGCCTCACCGCGAATCAACGTCCTCGCGCGGGCGGGTGCGGCGACATCCGCCACCCCAGAATCAGCTCCAGAACGCCGTCGGTGTTTCGCCCGAACGCTCACAGCGCCCCCGCGCCGCCATGCCGGCTGCGAAATCAAAGGCCAGCCGTCCTGCCGTCCCCTGCTAAGACATATCAGTCTGGGGGCGGCGCTTAACAATTCCTTCAGGCGTCCATGGCCGCGTTGCTCGCCGGACGGACCACTTTTGTGATCACGCATCGTCTTCCACCATCCGCCGCGCCGACCTGATTCTGCTGATGGAAAACGGTCGCGTCATTGAGCGTAGAACTCACGGGGAATTGATGAGCGCCCGCGGCGCCTACCGCGGCATGGTCCTGCGCCAGATGGAATCGCACGGCCACGAAGGAGAGGATGTGTTTCTCCCGGCCCTTATGCGAAGAGGAAATCAGCGAGCGAGCAGCACACACAGTCCTTCACAAAGCGTCGAACTGCTCGCCCTCTCCTGGGGGAGCGGGCGGCGGCGAGGGCGCGCGTTCCATCTGATCTCATGGCGGAGATATTCACCATCCGATACGCATTGAATCTTGGCTTCACTGCGTCCCACCGATCACCCTCACCACCGCAGTCGAACCAGGAATCTTCTCGCCCTTCATCGGTTCGAATCGCCCGCCCAGGTACTTTGCCAGAAATTGTTCCGCCCGCGCATTGAAGTCGGTGCGATTCTCCGGACGTGCGAAGCCGTGGCCTTCGTCGGGATAGACCACGTAGGTCACACTGCCGCCGTTCTTCTCGATGGCCGCCACGATTTGCTCCGATTCGGCTTGCTTGACACGCGGGTCATTCGCGCCCTGGCCGATGAGCAGTGGGCGCACGATCTTGTCTGCAAAGTTCAGCGGCGAGGCTCGTTTGATCAGCTCCGCATCTTGCGGATCATCAACGTTGCCCATGCGCACATCGAACATCGAGCGCCTTGGTTTCCAATACGGCGGAATCGTGGCGATGAGTGTCTTGAGATTCGATGGCCCGACGATATCGACAGAGCACGCGAACACTTCCGGCGTGAATGTGACACCCGCGAGCGCGGAATAGCCGCCGTAGGAACCGCCCATGATGCCTACCTTCTTCGGATCCGAGATGCCTTCCTTCACCGCCCAGTTCACGGAATCGATCAGGTCATCGTGCATCTTGAGACCCCACTGTTTGTTGCCGGCATTGAGATGCTTCTTGCCATAGCCAGTCGAGCCGCGAAAGTTCGGCTGGAGCACCGCATAGCCGCGATTGGCGAGCCACTGGGCCGTGCTGGAAAATCCCCAGTCATCGCGCGCCCACGGACCACCGTGAGGCACGAGCACCATCGGCACATTCTTCGCCGGCAAGCCGACAGGCAACGTCAGATAACTGTGTAATCTCAGTCCGTCGCGCGCCGTGATGACGACGGGCTTCATCTCCGCCAGCGCGAGGCCATCCAGTTTCGGGCGCGTTGTGAAGAGGAACGCGCCTTGTTTCGCCTTGCGGTCCCACCGGTAAAATCGCCCCGGCGCGCGGTCCGCATCGAAGCCCACCAGCCAGATGTCGTCCGCCTCAGTGCGGTTCGCGATGAAGAAGTCGCCGTCGTGCAGTTTCGCGATGCCCGCAAAGTCATCCTTTACCGCCGGATCGATCACGTTCCAGGTCGTTCGGCCTGGCGAGAACGACACCGCTTCCACGACGTGACGCTTCGGATGAATCATCACGTCGCCTGCATCCACATCATCGCTGGAAGCAATGATCTTCTCCGCGCCGGTTGTAATATTCTTCTCCACCACCGCCGCCGTATCGCGGCCAATGGAGGAATTCAGATAAAGCGATTTCCCGTCCGCCGTAAAACCAATCGCATCCAGGATTTCCTCCGGCCCCACTTTGATGTAGGTCTTCCACGGCGACCTGTCATCCCTGCGCACGCGAATCTCTGTGCCGCCTTCCGGCGTGGCGATCTGCGCGAGACGAACGCGAAACTTCGGGTCCGTCCCCCAGCCCGACACGTCGCCGGGATTTTCGGTGTCAAGATCCAGCGCGCCGTTCTTCAGATTGAGGCGATGGACATCGAAGAGCGAACGATCGCGCAGGTTCAACGTGAGCAACACTTCATCCGGAAAGTCGGGATTCAAATCCGCCAGCGACGCACGCACGCCCTGGAACGGCGTAAAATCCCGCACATTGCCTGACTCCAAATCCACGCCATAGATGTGGAAATTCTCCTCGCCATCGCTGTCCTGCATGTAGAGCAACGTGCGATTGTTCTTCGCCCAGCGATAAATCCGGATGCCGCGCTTCTTGTCGGCCGTGACGATTTTTTCGTCCTCCTTGCCGACCGTCTTCACCCAGACCTGAAGCACATCATTCGTATCCGGCGCCAGCCACGCGAGCCGTTTGCCATCCGGCGAAAGGCCAGGTGACGTGCGCGCCGGATTGCCGAAGAGAACATCGCGCGGGATGAGCGGGGGTAAGTCGGCGTGAAGGGTAATAGTGCTGAGCAGGACGAGAACTAGAACTGGTACGCGAAGGAATTTCATAGAATGATAATCTTTGTCGGCTGATCCTGTTGACAGGACGCGATGTGTCAAGCCGCGAGTGCATCCGCTTCATCTCTTCCTCTAATCAATGCATGTGGTCCGGACTTCAGCTTCTCCGGGCCCAAACTGGCGCCAACAAAGCACAACACGAGAGTGGTTCCATCCGGCAGCACTTGTTTCGAGGAATTATCGCGCCACAGCAGAATTGCGATGACTAGGACGGCCGCCGCTAAAATCACGATGACAAAATTCCGTTTCATGACCTCGTGCAAGTGAGACGAAGTGTGAAGCGATGATTGCTTCACACAAACTTCGTCACACCCGGAACGGCCACTTCGGACTTCGGCGGCTTGGCGTCCCAATCGTAGCGCTCGGGTGAAAGATTCTCTTTCGAGTTCATCGCCTGTTCCCACGTGATCTTTTGCCCGGTGTAGGTCGCCATGCGGCCCATGATCGCCATGAGCGTAGTCTTGCTCATGTAATCGCCGTTGTTGATTGGTTTGCCGCTGCGGATACTGGCGAACAATTCGTCGTGCTCGGTTTGTGATTGGTTGTTTTTCTCGCCGTTGTAGCGCCACTGGGTGTCGGTCGTGATTTCCAATCCGCGCCGGTTGAGCATCGCCTTTCCTTTGCTGCCCGCGACGTCCGCGGAGATATCGTTCACGCCGCCGGACCATTGCCGGCAATACGCGTGGAGCTTCACGCCGTTGGCCCATTCGTAAATGACTGAGTGATGATCGTAGATGTTTCCGTATTCCGGGGCGGTGCGGACCTGCCGCCCGCCGAGTCCCATCGCGCTTACGGGATACTCGTCCTTCATCACCCACGCGCAGACATCGAGCATGTGAACGTGCTGCTCGACGTTGAAGTCGCCGGAAAGCCACGTGAAGTAATACCAGTTGTGCATGTGGTATTCCATATCGGTCCAGCCGGGCTGGCGCGGCTTGACCCAGATCGGCCCGCGAAAGTCGTTCGCCTGGAGCGTGCGAATTTCGCCGAGCGCGCCGTCATGGATGCGCTTGATCGTTTCGCGATAGCCGTTGGAATAACGCAGCGCGAGTCCCGAAACAACCGAGAGCCTTTTCTTCCGCGCTTCTTCGCACGCGGCCAGCACAGCGCGGACGCCCGGCGCATCCACCGCCACCGGCTTCTCGGCGAAGACATGTTTGTTTGCGTCAATCGCGGCCTTCATGTGAATGGGACGAAAATGCGGCGGCGTCGCCAGCAACACGACATCCGAAAGGTCGATCACTCTCTTGTAGGCGTCGAACCCGACGAAGCGCCGTTCCTCCGGCACTTCAATCTTCTCAACGATCTCCTTTTGCTTCTTCAACGTCTCGAGGCTGAATTCCAACCGGTCTTTGAAGACATCCCCGAGCGCGACAAGTTTTACGTTTGAATCGGCGGCGAGCGCCTGAGCCGCTGCGCCCGTCCCGCGACCACCGCAGCCGATCAGACCCACGCGCAATGTTTCGCCGGGAGAAACCTGCGCGAAACCGCTGCTGGCAATGAACGGCGCCGCCATAGCCGCGGCCGTTGACGATTTCAGAAACTCTCGACGTGACACTTCACTCCGGCTGCCAGATTCAAGGTTCGTTTTCATGGTGTCGTCATGGTGAGCAATTCGCGGTTTTGAAGCAACAGGCGTTGAAAGAGAGTGAAGCCCCGCTGCAAAAGGTAACTGATAGGAATTTGCTTTTTCACCGGTGGACCCGACGGTAGCGGTCCGAGGGGATTTCCACAAGAAAGAGTCTCCTCCCATGCTGTGTGGAATGAGGGCGATGCCCAGGGGGAGGGTGAGCGCAGACGCAGCGCGAAGTTCGTGCAATCCCTGCGAGGGCAGTGGCGGGGCGGCGAGCGCGAGATTTCAGGCTTGCCAGGGCGATTGGAGTGGCAGAGAGCTTGCGACGGGAGCGCTGGCAGACCTTTCGGGATCGCTACGGGGATTGGAGCCGAGATCTGGCGCTCTACCTCGGGCAGCGGCGCTGCGGAATCAAACTCAAAGAACTTGGGAAACTTGCCGGTGGCATCGATTATGGGAGCGTGAGTGGCGCCATTCGCTGGCTGGAAATGCGCGCAACGCGAAAAATCCATGCGAACATTATTGCACCAAGCCCTGCGACAAATCAGAATGACTATATCTGGACCCAATCGCAGTGCAATCGCACCGCGGAGCCGCCGGAGAACATCATTCAAGAATTTTCCCCCTTTAGGCTCCGTTTTCTCGCATTGAAAGATAAGATTGCTTTCGTGCATGAATAACGCCGCTGACCGAGAACTGACCGTATTTAGCGCGGCCCGGCGGCGATCCATCAAAGAGCGTGGCGCCTACCTCGATTCCTCATGCGGGGGTGACACCGCCCTCCGCCAACAGGTCGAGGAACTCCTTGAAGCCAGCGACCAAGCGGGTCAGTTCTTGCACCAACTCACGCCGGAGATCGATCCACAACCCGACGAGATGATTCGCCCAACCGTCCGGATGAACATGAGCCCATCTGAAAGGGAGGGCGACCGGATTGGCCGATACAAACTCCTTCAGCAACTTGGGGAAGGAGGCTGCGGGGTGGTTTATCTGGCGGAGCAAGAACAACCGGTCCGCCGGCGTGTCGCACTCAAGTTGATCAAGCTGGGCATGGATACCAAGCAGGTCATCGGACGGTTTTCGGCCGAGCGGCAAGTGCTGGCGCTGATGGATCACCCCAATATTGCCAAAGTGCTGGACGCTGGCGCCAGCGAGATGGGGCGGCCCTATTTCGTGATGGAACTGGTGCGGGGAATCAAGATCACGGAGTATTGCGACCAAAATAACCTTTCGACCGCGCAGCGGCTCGAGTTATATCTTCAAGTCTGCCGCGCGGTCCAACACGCGCATCAAAAGGGGATCATTCACCGGGATATCAAGCCTTCGAACATTCTCGTCACCCTTCATGACGGCGTGCCCGTGCCCAAGGTCATTGATTTCGGGATTGCCAAGGCGACTCAAGGCCGGCTCTCGGACCAGACCGTTTTCACCGCCTTCGCCCAGTTTC
The DNA here is from genome assembly GCA_964501475.1 of uncultured Verrucomicrobiota bacterium. Classification (GTDB taxonomy): domain Bacteria; phylum Verrucomicrobiota; class Verrucomicrobiia; order Limisphaerales; family CAZCUL01; genus CAZCUL01. Next base: position 9,701 of record CAZCUL010000436.1, read on the forward strand.
TCGGCACCCCCGCTTATATGAGTCCCGAGCAAGCGGAGATGAGCGCGCTGGACATCGATACGCGCAGCGACATCTATAGCCTGGGTGTGCTCTTTTACGAATTGCTGACCGGCAAAACACCTTTCGACCAGCATGAACTGATACGGGCCGGGCTGGATGAAATGCGCCGGATCATCCGGGAAAAGGAACCGCCCCGCCCTTCCGCCCGGTTAAGTTCCATGGCTCCCGACGAACTGTCGGCAACCGCCGCCCGCCGCCGCGCCACTTCCCCCAAATTCATCCACTCGCTCCGCGGGGACCTCGATTGGATTGCGATGAAGTGCCTCGATAAAAACCGGACGCGCCGCTACGAAACGGTGAACGAACTGGGCGCAGACATCAAACGCCATCTGAACAACGAGCCGGTTCTGGCCAGTTCGCCGAGTTATCTGCTCCGGTTCCAAAAGCTCGTCCGCAGAAACAAACTGGCCGTCACCGCTCTGGTCGCGGTGCTGGCCGGGTTGATCATGGGGTTGGCGCTCGCCTTCTGGCTGGCGGCGCGCGCGGAACAAGTGCCGATCCGGCTCGATTTGGATCCCGCCGTGGATGTGATCGAAAAACCTTAACCAACAAAGCTGATGAATTCTCCCGAACCAGGACAATCGTCCCCTCACGCGCCGGCCACTCCTCGAGGGTTCAGCCGCTGGCGGCGTCTCACGATTGGCCTGCTCGCCTTCGCGCTCACGATTCTCCTCTTCTACGGTGAAGAAAACTGGCGGGGCAAACGGGCTTGGCAAAAGTACCGGAAGGAGCTGGAAGCCCAAGGCCAATGGGTTGACTGGACCGCGCTGATACCGCCACCGGTGCCGGACGAACAGAATGTATTCAAAGCGCCTCAAATGGAGTGGTTCATCCGAGGCGCGGCTCCAAACGCGTTCTCAGAACGGTTTTCCGAGCTCAATGACCTCGTCCGAAGCCGCGCGACCGATCGAGTCATCGTTGCCGAACTCACTGTCAGCCCAACAGCAACTGAATCCCGCGATGCTCGCGGTCCCTCCGTCGTGGCGTTCGATGATCCAGGCGCGCGAAGACAAGTGCTCGCCTCCATCGACCGGGCCACGGGCCACTATGTGAACGGCGCTCAAGGTTTTCTGCTGACGTCCATCCCATTGGATCAAATCAAACCCGCCCGCCTCTCGGTGCAGTCGAATCGGCCTCTGACGCCGGACCAGCTCTCGGAGGTGGTCCCGGGGTTCAAGATCGAGCCCAATGGGAGCAACTCGTTCCTTGTCACCGGCGAAGGCTTGATTGGCGCCGCCGATTACCTCGCGTGGACGGCGCAGTCGGAATCCGATTTCGATCTCATTCGAGAGGCCCTCCAGCGCCCTTACGCGCGATTGGATGGCGATTATCATCGTCCGTTTAAGGCGCCGGTTCCGAATTTCGTGGCCCTTCGCACGACGGCGCAGATTCTAGGTCAGCGCGCGCAGTGCTTTTTTCTGCTCGGCCAGCCCGAGCGAGCGTTGGAGCAACTGACCTTGATCCAGCAGATGCGGCGGCTCCTGGAAGGTCCGCCGACCGGCAAACCCAGGATGCTGGTGTCGGCCATGATTGATGTCGCCATCAATGGAATGTATGTGGCCACCATTCGAGATGGGATCCGGCTTGGGGTTTTGCGTGAGCCACAGTTGCTCGCGCTCCAGGAGCAACTGAAGGGGATAGATCTTATTCCCATCGTGGCCGCATCGTTGGACAGTGGAGAATTGCCCGCGGTTTGTCACTCGTTCGAATTCACTCCGTTCAAGGAATTGAGACGAGCCTGGCTCTCTCCTGGCGAAGCGGCCAAGCCCTCCATTTATGATTTTCTGCCACGCGGCTGGCTTTACCAGAATATCATCGTATATGCCAAGTTAATGCGGCAATACGCGGACAGCGTCGATGTCTCGAGCCGGGTGATCGTGCCCCACAGAATTGATCAAGCGGGAGAGGCGGTCGAAGCCGCGTTTGCAAGTTTCTCGCCTTTCACGCTGGTTGCCAAGATAGGGATTCCCAATGTCGCGAAAGCCTTCAAAACCGCGGCCCGGAACCAAACCTTGGCCAATCAGGCGGAGATTGTTTGCGCTCTGGAACGCTACCGTCTGGCTCACGGAGAATACCCCGAGACGCTGGCGGCGCTGTCGCCGCGATTCATGGCCGAAATTCCGCACGATGTCATCGGTGGCAAAACGCCGCGCTATCACCGCGCGGCCGGCGGCAAGTTCCGGCTCTATTCCATCGGCTGGAGCGAACAGGACCACGGCGGCAGCGGGGCCAAGGATGAAGGCGATTGGGTCTGGACGTGGGACTATTGATCCTGAAGATCTTCTGGCTTTCTTCAGGAAAAAACATTGGGATACCCATTATCAACGAGCGCGACGTTATCCAAATGTTGGCTGCCATTCAGCGCGGTGAACCGCAAGCCGCCGAGGAGTTGCTGCCGCTCGTCTATGCTGAATTGCGCAAGCTGGCCGCTTCCCGGATGGCCCAAGAAGCGCCGGGCCAAACCTTGCAGCCGACTGCCCTCGTGCATGAAGCGTGGCTGCGCTTGCTCGGAAATCAAAACCCTCGATTCGAGGGCCGCGCCCATTTCTTCGCCGCCGCCGCCGAAGCAATGCGCCGCATCCTCATCGACAAGGCGCGCCGGAAAAAGGCCCAACGCCACGGCGGCGGACAGCAGCGAGTCGATATTGACGAACTGGATCTGCCCGCTCCGGACGGTGACGACCAACTCTTGATGGTGAACGAAGCCTTGGATTGTCTGGCCGTTCACCACCCCAGACAGGCGGAGGTCGTCAAACTGCGGTTCTTCGTCGGGATGACGGTCGAGGAAACCGCCGAAGTTCTCGGCGTCTCTGTTGATACGGTGAAGGACTCCTCGGCTTACGCGCGTGCCTGGCTGTTTCGCGAGATCAGCAAGGGGACCAGATCGGATGTTTGAAACCGGGGCAGAGTCGGAAATGGTGGCTCGTTCGCCTTCTCAAAAGGGAGCGCGGCTTCGGCTCGCTCTTTCCTAAAGAGTGCGATCCAGAACAGGATATCGAGGAGAGCGCGCACAACTATTCGTTCTCTCGATCCATCAAATGGCGAACCTTGTCCAAAGTCACCACTTCGCCGCGCGACGGTAGCACTGGAACACCGCGCCGTGAGACCCCTGCGCGCTCGGATTTCTCAACGGAGAATGGAGCGCAATCGGGTCCACATCTAGCGCGTTTTGGCACTTGTGCTCCACGGGTACGTCCTGATGGATAATTATTGCACCAAGCCCTGCGACAAATCGAGAATGACTAGATGTGGACCCAATCGCACATTTGTTGCTGGCTCGCGGAGTCACCAACTCGCCCGCGCCCGCGGACGCAAAAGAACCGATCAGCAGTAAACGAAAAAGACCCTTCGCCAGGGCCGATCTAGCGGATAACACGGGGGGAAGTTTAAAAGGCACGAACGCCGGAATCAAGTCGCGGAGAATCGGAGTCGCAAAAGGGGCCGGCCAATGCGGCCTTAAGGGCGGGACGCCCGCGCTGTCCCTCGCAAATCGGCGCTGGGGATTCCACGCTTTTTCGCCAGCGGGTCGACGTACCAGCGGTAATCGGCCTGATCCGAAAAAAACAGATAGTTCCCGTTTTCGGCGAACCAGTCCTTCCATTGGGGGATGGTAGAGAAGTTGGCGGTCTCGCTCGGACCGTAGCGGTGGAGAAGCTGGCGCGCGGCATCGGCGCGTTCCGTGCCGAGGGCCTCGATGCACTTGCGGAAGAATTGAGTTGTGTCCAGTGGAGCATTGAGAGCTTGGGCTTGTTCATCAATCTCCAGGCGCTTTTCCGGGGTGTTGCTGGGGTGCAAGAACGCGCGATTTGTCTTGTACCACGCCTGGCGCTCCGGGCCCTTCATGGCAATAAGCTTTGCGGCCAAATCAGGAACAAGCATCGAGTCGATCTCGCCGATATCGCTTTTGCCCAGGACGCGCCGATCCACATAGGTGCGTGGCAGCGCGGCTGGACCGGCAAAGACGGAGGGCGTGACAGCGATGGGCCGGTCCTCAGTGAAGCGGCTGATGTAGGCGATGGAATTCAGGAGCAGGCGCCGGCCAGTTTCGTTCATCTCGCCAGGACTTTGTTCGAAGCCAAAATGGAGGAGATTCCCCTGCCGCCAGATCGCGGCCGCGGTCGCGGCTTTGTCGTTGGCGCCGGCGCAGATTAGTTCGATCTCCGGATTCTTCTCGAAATGATCGCTGTAGGTACACCAGCCCGGATACCAGTCCTTATCAAGATCATCAACCAGAGGCAGCAAGGGAACTGTGGCCGAACTGATGGTGGAGCGAAAACCTGCGGGAGTCGGCCTTTGGACGACTCGGTTCGTCTCAACCGGGAACGGTGCTCGAATAATTGTGTGATCGCGTAACCCGTACGCGAATGGATAGAGGCATGTTCACCCACCTCCGCCGCGAACCTGCCACACCACTGCGATGTTCAACCCGGCGCTTCCCAAGAGCACGGTGGGCTTGTTCCACGCCGCGCGATCGCCCAATGGAGAAGGACCTTTCCACTCGGCGCGCGTGCCCTGGCCCTGGTGCCAATCGAGCAGCACAACATCGAAAGGCTGAGCCTTGGCGGGATCAAACCCCTTCCGCTCGGTTACTTCGATACTGGCAACATTCGTTGCGAGCAATTTGCGGAAGGATTCTGTGCGCGTCTGGTCACCATCGGCGATGTAGAGGACGGACAAGTTCTTGAGATCAGCGCCAGTCGCCTGAAGCGCGACTGCAAACAGAATGGAAATCCACGTTTTCATTTTCTCTTGGTGTTTTTCACCACCTCGAACTCCACTTCCTTGATCAGATCGTCTGGTGGCCAGCATAACGCTTCATTGCAAACTTGGAAAGAGAGTTCTATTTGCGCTTTGTGCCTGGCCGGGGCCACCTTCTTGTCGATGGTGAGCCGATTCCGGAACACAACCTCTTTTCGGTAAACAAGCGCTCCAGCAATCTTTTCCGGTTCGGGCGCTTCCCATTCGCCCGTCAACGCGACGCCGTCCGGCAATGTGACCGTCAGCCGCGTTGGCAGGGAACTTTTCAGCGACTTTTTCATGGCGTAAATGTGGTGACCGGAAGCAATCTGGACCTTTACGAAAAGCCACGGCTTTTGTTCGCTGCTGAATTTCACAGGATGGACAGCGGCGCCAGCAACGAGCTTGTCGCCGGGTTTGAGAGGGGACATCGGAATCTCCGGGACAGGGACGGATTCACGGTGCGTTGGGAGCACGGTTCTCTCATGGGCCCAAAGTTCAACCTGCACCGCCGCGAGAACCAAGACCAGGCGCAACACAAGTGCGCCGGGACCCCAGGCGAGAAGGAGTCTCTCAAACATGCTCCAATCATCGCAGCGCCCGGAATGCGCGCAAGAGGCCAGATCATTACGAAGAAGCGCGCGATTTGGATCTTGTGACGGGTGATCGTTCATGGGAGGTATTCCGCGGCGCGGTGATGGGTGTAGGCGAGGACGGTTGGGATTGGGGTTTTCTCATAGGGTTTTGGTGGTTAAAGTTGGTTTACACGATATTACACGCTCTGGACCGGGGGGAGGGGGACCCCTCTTCAGCATTTCGCGCCACCTTCCAAGCCCGCACTCGCCGAACCTTTTCGCCAGAACGTCTCTTGCGAACTGCTTCTCTTTCCAAGAGCCTGAGGCTATGCTGAACGCAACCCGATGAGACCTGCCGTCATATTTGATGAGCTGTGTGCACGGCTTTCCGGATGCTCAGCATTGGGCTTTCCAACCACTGGTCCGCCCGTCCGTCCCTGCCATTAGCGGAGAGAGTCGCATCCCAGTCGATGCTTTTATTCTCACCGTCTTGAACAAGAACGGCCTCTCATTCTCAGAAGAAGCGGATCGCCGCACGCTCATTCGCCGAGTGTATTTCGATTTGGTTGGCTTGCCTCCCACGCCAGAGCAGGCGCGGAAGTTTATCGATGGCCGGGTAACTTACGAAAATGTCGTGGAAAGTTTGCTCGGCTCGCCCGCCTATGGCGAGCGTTGGGCGCGGCACGGGCTGGATCTGGTGCGCTTCGCTGAGAGCCACGGCTTTGGCGCTACCGGGATTATGTGATCGCCGCGTTCAATGCGGACAAGCCGTATGATCGCTTCATCCTCGAGCAGATTGCCGGCGACACGTTCGGCGTCGATGAAGCAACCGGCTTACTGATAGGAATTTGCTTTTTCACCGGTGGACCCGACGGTAGCGGTCCGAGGGGATTGCCACAAGAGAAAGGCTCATCCCATGCCCGAACTGGCTGCAACGCGGGACCATCCTGGAATACCTGGGAGCTGGAAAGGGCACCCGCGAAGAGGCTTAATCGACAATACGTGGAAGAGGCGATCCGCGAAGGCCTGGTCGAAAGTCCTTGGGACGCTTTGGTGGAGTGAGTGGCTTTAGGCAGCGCGAAGTTCGTGCAACCCTGCGAGGGCAGTGGCGGGGCGACGAGCGCGAGATTCCAGGCTTGAAACGGCTCAAAGGCATGCCGACCTGGGCCAGGGCGATTGGAGTCGCAGAGAGCTTGCGAGGGAAGCGCTGGCAGACCTTTCGGGATCGCGACGGGGATTGGGGCCGAGATCTGGCGCTCTACCTCGGGCAGCGGCCCTGCGGAATCAGACTCGAAAAACTTGGGAAACCTTGCCGGTGCCATCGACTATGGGAGCGTGAGTGGCGCCATTCGCCGGCTGGAAACACGCGCGCACCGCGAAAATCCATGCGAAAATTATTGCACCAAGCCCTGCGACAAATCGAGAATGACTAGATGTGGACCCAATCGCACCAATCCTTTTGCCCGGCCCTTGCG
>CAZCUL010000437.1:0-6568 GCA_964501475.1 uncultured Verrucomicrobiota bacterium
TTGGCCAGGGCAATCGCCAAAGCAACCCGCGTCAGGAGTCCATTACGGACATCGCCTTCTACCTGGACCGCGTGCTCATTGCTGGATTGTCCAACGAGGAGTTCGCCTCCACGTTTCGGGCGATTCCTTTCCCTTTCGAGACTGTGGCGGACGGCACCAGCGTGGAGATTTATCACGGAGCCCATGGCCGGTTTGAAACCCGCGCGCCGGTTCGCACCTTCGTGCCGTTCAATGTGGGCAACCAGCCGTCGCTCCTGGCAGCCTACACCTGCACACCCCTGGTGCAATTTCCCCTCGGCGAACTCAAGCCCGGCTCCAAAATCACAGGCAAGACAGTCGCCGAGCTCGGCAACCGCAATCGTCCCATCGACATGATTGTGTATCAAAAGGACGGCAAGGATTATTTGCTCCTGGCCAACAGCAGCCGTGGGATCATGAAGATCAACACGGACAATATCGAGAACGCGGAAAGCATCACCGAAAAGGTGAATGGCATCAAGGGCCAGAGCTACGAGACCATTGCCAGTTGGACGGGCGTGGATCAGCTCGACAAACTGGACTCGCAATCCGCGCTTGTGGTGCGCCGCGGGGAAGGCGACTCGCTCAATCTGGAATCGCTGCCCCTGCCCTGAGGCTCTCCGGAAGGCCGGAGCACGGCGTTGCTGCCGCTCAGCGCACGAAATGAAAGGCACATGGAACTTCGCGCGCTTCACGCCTGCGGCCGCCAGACCGGGCTGAAGTCCGCGCTCCGTTCGCACTGGCGGGCCAGTTTGCTCCTCTCGATCTGGCTCGCAGTTTCTTTTCCGGCTCCAGCCGCCGATTCTTCAGGCATTTCTCTTCGCTGGACCACGAATTCAAACCGGACAATCGTCGAGGTTGTGGGTCTCGACGCACCCACACTCGGACAACTGCAAATGACGAACTGGCAGACGGAAGACTGGGAGAAACTCCTTCCGGTTTATGCGCGCCAGGGCGATTTCCTGGCCGACATGTCCGTGCCGCCCATGCTCGGCACTTACCGCGTTGAAGACGGTCTGATTCGATTCCAGCCCAGGTTTCCTTTGGAGCGTGGCGTAAGGTATCGAGCGGTGTTCCATGCCGCCAGATTGCCCGGCGCCGCCCACAGTCGTTCCGCCGTCCTCATTGCGGGATTTCAACCGCCGGCGGCTCAGAGCGAGCCGGCCACGGTTGTGTCGCAGGTTTATCCGAGCGGCGATGTGCTGCCGGAGAACCTGCTCAAGTTTTACGTCCATTTCAGCGCGCCCATGCAGGGCGGGCACATTTACGAGCACATCCAATTGCTCGATGCAGCGGGCGAGCCGGTGGAGCTGCCGTTTCTTGAAATTGATGAGGAACTTTGGAATCCGGAGATGACGCGGTTGACGCTCTTCATCGACCCGGGACGCATCAAAAGCGGGGTCCAGCCGCTCGAAGAAATCGGCCCGGCGCTCGAAGCGGGCCGGCATTACACGCTGAAGATTGGCGCGGCCTGGCGCGACAGTGGCGGACTGCCGCTGCGCGAAAGCTTTCACAAATCGTTCCGCGTGGCCGCGCCCGATCGCGATCCGCCCATGCCCGCAGCCTGGAAAATTAAATCGCCAGGCGCCGGCACCCGCGATGCGCTGACGTTGATCTTTCCTGAACCGATGGATCACGCCCTCGCCCTGCGCGTGATCCGCGTGACGAACCGAGAGGGCGAACTGCTGAAAGGCACGACCGCGTTGGCCGGCCAGGAGACCCGCTGGACGTTCACGCCGCGGGAATCCTGGACCGCCGGCCCCCATCAGCTTCAGGTGCAAAACACCATCGAAGACCTGGCCGGGAACAACATCGGCAAAGCCTTCGAGATCGATTTGTCCCAAGGGCCGCGGCGGCGCTTCACCAATCAAGTGGTGAAGCTGCCGTTCGAAGTGCGCTAGGCGCTGTTGCGGCCGGTCCCACTGGAGCGGCGCTCTCTGACCGCAGAACAACTGTAGCGGCGTCTGTGTCCGCCGAACCCGGCCCTCCACCCGGCATCAGAACGTGTTTCCCGACAAATACGCCGCGCTCCAGGCCAACCCCGCAAAACCTCCGGAAATCTTCGTGGACTTTGACGTTGGCGAGAATTGGTTTGCGGTCTTCAGAGAGCTTCCGACAAAGCCTGCGGCGGAAATGGGCACTGCGGCCACGCAACGTTGACGCCGGCGAGAAAACTCTGGCACCCGCTTTGGGTGCACCGTCTGGCACCCCGCTGGGGTGCTGCTTCTTTGCCAACGCTTTCCGGAGGTCTCCGCTACGCTGCGACCTCCGGCTACCTTCTGGCACCGTTTTGCGGTGCGTGACTGGCGCGGCAGTCTATGACTGACGGCAACTGGCATGCCCAAAATGAAAACAACCTCAACGAGGTTCTGGCCGGCGTGGGTGACGTTTGAGGCGGATTGGCCGCAACCGCGTTGCGGTTGGCGATGGTTGGTGGACGATGACCCAAGGTAGCCGCGCGGCGGCAACCTTGGGCTTTGGGACGGAATCCCGTTGGGATTCGCCCGGCCGAGCCCGGGGAAATGCATTTTCGCAGTCTTTCCTTGAACATGTGCCCAATGGCCATCGCTTCGCCCACGCTTTCTATGCGCAGCGGTGTCTTGTGGAGAGCGCGGCCAACTTTTCATGCGCTGGCGGGGGAAGTGTTTCAAGGCAAAGCGCGGCTTGACCTGCCTACGCCTTTGGCGTAGCCTCTTTCACGTGGTCTTTGTCGAAACGCCGACATTCACCAAGCGCCTCCTTCAACTCATGGACGATGAGGCGTATTCTGCGCTGCAGGTGTATCTGGCAGGACGGCCAGATGCAGGTGATCTGATTCGCGGTTCGGGCGGAATCCGAAAGATCCGGTGGGCCGGGAGGGGGCGCGGCAAGCGCGGCGGTTTACGGGTGATTTATTACTGGTGGGTCGCCAAAGACCGGATTTCGATGCTGCTGGTGTATCCGAAGAACCAGCAGGACGATTTGAGCGCGGATCAAGTGAAGCAACTTCGGAAAGCGCTGGAGCTTTGAGTTATGAAAAGAGAATTGTTTAACGAACTGCTAAAAAGCGTTGAGGAAGCCGCCGCTATTGAACGCGGGGCGATGAAGCCTTCGCGCAAATTCCAGGTCAAAACGGCCAACGACGTGGTGCGGGTGCGCCAGAAGCTTGGCCTGCCGCAGATCAAATTTGCCAAGCTGCTCGGCATCAGCGAGGACACGCTCCAGAACTGGGAGCAAGGGCGGCGCAAACCCGCCGGCCCGGCCAAGGTGCTGCTGAAAATTGCGGCGAAACATCCAAAAATCGTTTTGGAAACGGCGGCGTGAGCGCCACGCTCCGGGCGCAGCGCCTACCTTGGGCTTCGGGACAGAATTCCGTTAGGATTCGCCGGCAGCGTGCGCAGGACCTACCTTGACTGGTCTTTGGGCCTTCTACTACGCTCCGCGCCATGTCTTCCCACACTGAGGCGCCCACGCGGTGGAAAGATGTGCTGCGCTATTTGGGCCCGGGCCTGATCATTACCGCCACCATCGTCGGCTCGGGGGAATTGATCGCCACACCCAAGCTCGCTTCCGAGGAAGGCTTTACTCTTCTTTGGTTCATCATCATCGGCTGTCTTTTAAAGGTCTTCGTCCAAATCGAGCTCGGCCGGTTCGCCATCGCGCGCGGCATGACCACGCTCGAGGCCATGAACAGCATTCCGGGGCCGCGTTTCATTGTCTCCTGGCTGCTCTGGTTGTGGGTTTTCATGTACGTCGCGCTCGTCTTTCAAGTGGCTGGAATGGTCGGGGGAATCACCGAGATCATTGGCCTGGCCGGCTTCAATCTGGAAAGATGGATCGGGGGCGTGTTGACCGCCGGTTCCTGCGGTTTGCTGCTGGTTACCGGCAAATACCGCGTGGTGGAACGGGGATCCATGCTCTTGGTGGCTGCATTCGCTGTTTGCACGGTCGTGGCGGTGGCGGCCTTGCAATGGACCCCTGCCGCCATCACCGGCGCCGACCTCGCTCACGGCCTTTCTTTTCAAATGCCGAAGTCGTTCACCACCGCCTTCGGCGCCTTTGGCATTATTGGCGTGGGCGCTTCCGAACTCATCTATTATCCTTATTGGTGTCTCGAAAAAGGTTATGCGCGCCGGGCCGGACCTCGCGAGGAATCGGCGGACTGGTTCCGCCGCGCCCAGGGCTGGATCCGGGTGATGAAGACCGACGCCTGGATTTCGCTGGTGATTTACACCGGCGCCACGGTGGCATTTTATCTCCTGGGCGCGGCGGTGCTTTGGCGGATGGGCAAGGTGGTGGACAACAACGAAATGATCGAAACCCTTTCGCACATGTATCAAAACTCATTTGGCACATGGGGCATGGCCGTTTTCCTGGTCGGCGCTTTTGTGGTGCTTTACTCGACCATCTTTGGCGCGACTGCCTCGAACGCGCGGCTGCTCGCCGATGCGTTGAGTCTCTTTCGCGTGGTCAATTATTCCTCGCCGGAAAGCCGCAGGCGAATGATCGGGTTTGGCTGCCTGATTCTCCCTTTTGCTTCACTCTTCGTTTATCTGGCGTTCGGTTCGCCAGTGAGTTTGGTTTTTGTGGGCGCGATTGCGCAGGGGTTGATGTTGCCGTTCCTGGCCATGGCCGCCCTTTACTTTCGCTTCAAACGCATCGATGCCCCGCTCCGGCCCGGGCGGGTCTGGACCAGTCTTTTGGCGTTGTCCGCGGCGGCGATGATCTTTGTCGGCGCTTATCAAGTGGTGAGCGAGGTCAGCAAGCGCCTCCAACCCGCGCCCCCAGCCGCTTCCTCCGCAACCAACCATGTTCAGTCTCCAAAATAGAATCGCTTTGGTCACCGGCGCCGGATCGGGCATTGGAGCCGCCATTGCCGAAACATTTGCCGCGGCCAAAGCATTCGTCTGGGTGGTGGACCGCGACGAAAAGGCCGGCGCGGAAACAGCAGAGCGCATCCGCCGCGCGGGTGGCCAGGGCGAATTCCTTTCCATGGATGTCGCTCTGTCGCCCGACTGCGAAAGAACCCGCCAGGCCGTCCATTCCCGACACAACCATCTCGATATTCTGGTCAACAATGCCGGGATCGGACATGTCGGTACGATGCTTCAAACCACCGCCGAGGACCTGGACCGGCTTTACGCGGTCAACGTCCGCGGCGTGTTTAACGTCAGCAAAGCATTCCTGCCCGGAATGCTCGAACGCAAATCGGGTGTCATCATCAATCTGGCATCCATTGGCGGAGTCGTGGGCATACGGGATCGGCTGGCTTACTGCGCGACCAAGTTCGCCGTCGTCGGAATGACCAGAAGCATGGCGCTGGATCACGCGCTGGACGGTATTCGGGTCAATTGCATCTGCCCGGGGCGCGTCGAGACGCCGTTCGTGAGCGCCCGTTTGAAGGAATATCCCGACCCGGAAAAGGCCTACCGCGAAATGGCGTCCAGCCAGGCCATCGGCCGTATGGGCAAACCGGACGAGATCGCTGCCGCCGCCTTGTACCTGGCCAGTGATGAGGCGGCATTTATCACCGGCACCGCCCTCCTGATCGATGGCGGCTGGAGCGCCGGGAAGTGACCCGGCCGTCTCTATCTCACCGCTTCGTCTTCGAAACGAGCTTCACTTCCGTGATGCGCATTGTTTTGTCCACGGCCTTGCACATGTCGTAGATCGCAAGCGCGGCGATGGTGACCGCGGTGAGGGCTTCCATCTCGACACCAGTCTGCGCCGCGACGCGCGCTGAAGCCTGAATGATAATGCGGTCGGCGGATTTGGGGATCGAGAATTCAACGGCGCAATGGGTGATCGGCAAGGGGTGGCAAAGAGGGATCAAGTCACCGGTGCGTTTGGCGGCCATGATCCCTGCCAGACGCGCGGTGGCGAGGACGTTGCCCTTGGCGATTTTGTCGGACCGGACCAGCTTCAAGGTCTGGCGCGACAGATGAATCTCGCCCCGGGCAATTGCTTCGCGCTCTTGGACCGGCTTGGTCGAAACATCCACCATGCTGGCCTGGCCATTGGCGTCCAGGTGAGTCAGTCGTTTCATAAGTTTTCGAGCAGGTAAAAATGTCGCCAGCCGCCATCGTTCAGTGCGCCCCTTCTCCTCCAGCAGATGGAGGAGAAATGACGCCCGGGCTTTGCCGGTCCGGGGCCTCTCCGGTCCCCCCAAGCGATTGCATCCAGGTTTGAACCGCTTCACGCCACTGCTCGGCGCTTTGGACTGCGGGCTTGACGAAGCGCGGCGTGAACCAGGGAAATGTTCCCAACAAATCATTCGTCACCAGGATTTGCCCGTCGCAATCCGGGCCCGAACCAATTCCAATCGTCGGCACCGAAACACTTTCTGTGATTTGCCTGGCTACGGGCGGCGTGACCAGTTCGAGCACAATGGCGAACGCGCCTGCATCTGCCAGTGCTTTCGCGTCTGCCAGCAATGCGTCGCGTTCGGCTTCCTTCCTGCCCTTGATATGGTAACCGCCTTCCTCGCGGACGCTTTGGGGAAGCATGCCGAGATGGCCCAGGTAGGGAATGCCGGCGGCAGTGATGGCTCGGACCTGTGCCAGGATCGCCC
>CAZCUL010000438.1:0-3276 GCA_964501475.1 uncultured Verrucomicrobiota bacterium
CACGCGCGCCAGGGCGTCGTGCGGGCAGGCATTGGCGCAAGCCGGTCCGGTGATCTGGTCGATGCAGAGATCGCACTTGGCCGCCTTTTGAATCGGTTGGTGCGTGGCTTCATCGTAGTAGGGAACCCCGCCGGCGTTTCGGGCAACGACCATTTGAATATTGTCATAGGGACAGCTATTGGCGCACATGGAGCAGCCGATGCAGGTCAAATCGTTGATCACCACCTGTCCGCTGGCCGAAGCGCGATGGATGGCACCGGTGGGGCAGCCGATCATGCAGACCGGGTCCAGGCAATGCATGCAAGCGTTGGCAATCATGAATCCATCGCGCGAGGGGCCGTGACGGATGAACCGGGGATTGTTGTTGTGCGCGGCCGCGCAGGCCCGCACGCAATCGTCGCAGCGCGTGCAGCGGTCCAGGTCAATCATCATGCCGGCGGTGCCGTTGATGAACCGTTTTTCCACGAGGAACTCGAGCATTTCGGGGCCGATCTTGTCGAGCGCCTCGGTCCGAAAACGCGCCGGCGTATCCGCCGTTTTGAAAATGCGCGGAGGCAGGTCACCCTCCCTTAACGTGGGCAAAACAAGACGCTCCATGACGGCTGTGGGCACAAACAGCACGTCCAGGTAGCCGATAGCCCGCAAGGTGCGCTGGTAAGGGAGCTGGTCGCCGCTGCGCCAGTTATGAGCGATCTCATCGAAGCCGAAAACCTGCCCGCGCCCGAGATAGCTGACGGTGCGCTCGCCGTGATTGTATTTTTCGCTGAGCCGGGCAAAACCCGAGCGGACCAGGTAAACGCCGTCCGCGTAATCGCCTTCTCGAGCCACGATCGGCTCGTACTGCAGGCGTTCGGCCGGGCTCATCTCGGTGATCTTTTTATACGAGGTGTGCCAGTCGAACGTACCGTAGGTCTGAAACTCGGTGGCCGCGGCCACCTCGTTCAGGTTGGCCTCGCTTAACTGGCGAAACATCGGTGTCTCGCGCAGATGAATCAGAAGGTTCCGTTCGCGATAGAGCCGGTCGATGTGCTCTTTGAGCGCCGGGCTGTAGCGGCGAACCTCGCGCAAGCCCTGCCAGCGCAGCTCCAGCAGCTCGCAATCCTCATCCGCCACCACCGTATTGGAGCGGGGCACCCTCCCGAGGGCGGCTATTTCCCCAAAGAGTTCGCCTGCCGGCATGCGGGCGGTTTTCTTTTCCTGCAGAATGGCGGAAACATCCTGAACGAAGATGGCTTTGCTTCCGGCGGAGCTCGAGATCGTCAGTGGCCCGCCAGCCACCGCGCTTGTGCGTTGGCGAACCTCCGGGTAGCCGGGGTTCGTCCAAAGTTGAGCCAATGCCGTCAGAAAACTCTTTCGCTGCGGAGCGCGCCGCCCAATCAAGCGTTCGTCGAAACCTTCCAGAATTACACGGACGGAACCGGAGACAACGAAAAAAGCCGAGTTCCCGTAATCGCCCTGACGAACGACAATGTCGCCTTTTCGATAATGGCGAATGCGGGCGTCATTCAGGAGAATGCCGCGGTAAGGCGTGGAGGGAGGAAACTTGGAACCATCAATGTCACGGAAGGGAGCCAGTTTGAGGATCGCGTCCGCATCGGCCTCGGTCATTTCCCGAGACGGTTCGCCTGGCAATGGTTCCTTCCAAAATGGCACGTCCCAACGCTGGGGACGCTTCACATCTTTCAGCTCATTAGCCATGGCTTAAATAGTTCAGCGAGGGTGGCCGCGAAAAATTGCGCCGGGCTTCGTTTGCATTTGCGACCACCGATCAACACTGGAATCCCCTCGTTTTTGAACCAAACTCCAGGCCCCGCCAAGC
The DNA here is from genome assembly GCA_964501475.1 of uncultured Verrucomicrobiota bacterium. Taxonomy (GTDB): domain Bacteria; phylum Verrucomicrobiota; class Verrucomicrobiia; order Limisphaerales; family CAZCUL01; genus CAZCUL01. The sequence continues at coordinate 1,820 of CAZCUL010000438.1, forward strand.
TTATATTGGCGGGAGCGCATCTCAATTTTTAGCCGCCTGAGCCAAGGTGCGACGCACTGGACTTAACCAGGGCTTGTCCCAAGAGCGTTATGCTCCTGAACTTTGTCGGAAACTTTGTCGCGAACTTTGTCGAAATGCCCCGAGATTCATTCCGTTACTCGACAAAGTTTTCGACAAAGTTTTCGACAAAGTTTTCGACAAGGTTTGGGTGAGGCCGTTTTGGGACAAGCTCTAACCAACGCGAGTTTTCGGGCATGGCACACCACGGCGATGGGGATTACGGCAGCAGGACGTAAAGGCCGAGGACCCCATCGGGAGGAGGAGCGCGCATCGGCTTCACGGCGAGTAATAATTGTGTCCCTGCTTCAGGCGACGGTAGTTGCGGTCTTCCCAAAGACGCGGCTGGTTCGGCCGGGGATTCGGAGCCGTGTTTTCGATGATCATCAGCTCGTTTCCCTGCAATACAATGATCTCCTCGCGCCAGTCGCCTTGAATGTCCGCCACGTAAAGCCGGTCCGCTTTGGCCTTAAAAGTCTCCTCAAACTTTCCCGTCAACGGCTCGAACACGCAGACGTCCCCGCTGCGATGCCGTTCCTTGGCGCAGGCGAGTTGCTGGCGTTTGCCGGTCCAATCGATGCGGTGAATCACTTCCACCCCGCTCTCGGTCCAGCCTTCAGGGGCTACGTTATCCATCTCATATTCGAAAACGACGTTGCCCTCGGAGTCGAAAACGAAGGGCTTCTGATGGGTATTATAGCGGGAGCGGCACCAGATGAAGATTTCGTCCGAACCTTCGCGAAAGCGGCCAATGACCGCATTTTGCGGTTCCTGTTTTTTATGGTGCTTCCGCCAGATAGGTCCGCCAAGCCCGAGCACCTGAACTTCGTTGGACCCTTCTTCCAAAAGCACCAGCTCGAGCCCGCGCGTTTCTGGACGAACGTCCGCGACAAAGACGCTGTCCATATGACCTCGAAACGGCGCGGCTTCGACCAGGCGCTTTCCTTCAGGCGAGAAAATCGTGGCCCCTAAAATCTCATCGCGGCCATCGCCGTCCAAATCCGCCAGGCGCGCGCCGTTGTGGGCGCAGGAATCAAACCGGTCGCTCGTCCAAAGCGGGCCTTTGCCCGCCAGCAGATCGGCCATCGAATACGCAGCCAGATAGCGGCCCATGCGATAACCTTTGGGATTGGTGGCCTGCAAAAGCAGGTCGGCGTCTTTTCCGGTGCCGCGAAAGTCGGCCAGCAACGCCAGTTCCCAACTCTCCGCGCCGCTCGGGACGGCAGCTTGGGCCTGAGCCTTCTCTCGGCCGCTGGCGCCCTCGACAATATGGATGACTGAATCGCCTTTCGTGAGATAGACCACCTCCGTTTTGCCGTCGCCATCGACATCGCCAGCCGTCACTCCCGGCCCATGATGACCGGGAAGCCCTTCGCTTTCGCTCTGGCCGCCCACGGCAA
>CAZCUL010000439.1:0-5782 GCA_964501475.1 uncultured Verrucomicrobiota bacterium
CGCCATTGCGCATCTGGAAGACTTGCTCGGGAAATATGGCCCGCTCTATCCGCGCCTGACCAAATCGAGCCGTTACGACGAAGTGGACGCGCGCGAAGTGGCCTTCAAAGCGTTCAAAGTGGCCTATGATCGCGAGTCGGGTTACATCGGATACAAGGTTTCCGGAGACGAGTTTCGCACGGAATGCACGAAGTTCGACAAGTTGCTGCTCGTTTTCAAGGACGGCCATTTCAAGGTCACTGAATTGCCCGAAAAGCTTTTTGTGGGCCTGGACCTTTTTTACTGCGGGCTGCCGGAACGGGAGCGTGTTTTCACCCTGGCCTACACGAATCGCGACGCCACCTATCTCAAGCGCTTCACGTTTGGCGGAACGATTCTGAACAAGATTTATCACTGCATCCCGCCCAAATCGAAAATCCTCTTTTTCGAGCCCGATACGCCGCCAGAACTTTATATTCGCTACAAGGCAGCGCCGTATCAGAAAATCAGCCAGCAAACCTGCAAGCCGGCCGAGGTCGAGGTGAAAGGTCCCAAGACGCGCGGCCGGCAGATCTCGATCAAGGAAGTCGCGGCCATCAACACCAAACCACCCCGCGGCTGGGACGCCGATGCGCCCACGACCAGGGTGCAGTTCGCGTAGGGCGGGCAGCAAAACCGGGTGACTGCGAGTCCGGATGCGCTCCGGCTGGATGGCAAGAAGATTCATGGGCCAAGAAGATTGAGCCCATTTTCTTGCCACACAATATTCTTGCCCTTCAAGGGCGCGGGTGAACCTGCGCTCTTATGTCAAATTGCGCGGGCATCGGCGGTTTTGGAGCGCGCCGACTGGCAGTCGGCGAAACAGCAGGTTGGGCAACCTGCGCTACGAAGCTTGGGCAAACATTCTTGCGATCCCCGTTTCTGCCTCTGGGCCGCTTGTCGGAATCGCGCCGTGATCGCCAAGGTTCCAGAGAGGATGCCGCGCAAATCCCGAATAGAGGCGTGAGCGAAAACGTCTTACATCCCTGACTGCCTGAGTTCTGGCGGCATGCTGGTGCTTTACATTGCCTGGCCGCTGCGGCAGGCTAAAACCAACGTTCGCCATTCCAGGAGTGTCTGCGGGAATCTTTTGGAGATTGTTGGGCTGTTATTCGCTTAAGCATGAGATTATTAGTCAGTATTGTCCTTGTGGCCGGCCTGGGAGCCGGAGGTTATTTCCTGTGGAAGGAATGGAAAGAGAACTCATCGGCTGCCCAGGGGGGCTATCAGCTTAAAACGGCCCCGGTCGAAACGCGTGACATCAGTTTTTCAGTCACGGTGGCGGGAGAGATCGCCCCCGCCGAGCAAGTTTCCGTGCGCCCCGAGGTCAACGGTCGCATCGCGACTTTGTCGGTGGATATTGGAGACAGAGTGAAGAAGGGCGAGGTTCTGTTTACGCTCGACGATCAGGAGCTGCAAAATCAAAGATCGGCCAGTCTGACAGAGATTGATCGGGCCAAATTGCAACTGGACCAGGCGGAACGGAATTACAATCGGAACAAGGAGTTGCACGACGATGAGCTGATCTCGGACGAACTCTTCGAAGCGAGCCGGACGGAATTGGCGCTTGCCAAAAACGCGCTGGAACGCGCCCAACGCGATCTGGCGGTCGCCGAGGAACGGCTGACGAAAACTCAGATTGTCGCGCCTTTCGATTGCACGGTGCTGACTCGGCCCGTTTCGGTCGGCCAGGCCGTTTCGGGTTCCGGGGGCGTGGGTGGGGGAACGGAAGTGCTCACCATCGCGGACCTGAACCAAATGGTCATTCATGCCCACGTCAACCAGGCGGACGTGACGCGGATGAAGTCTGGGCAGGAAGTATCGGTGCAGGTTGAAGCGGTGGAGGGACTAAAGGTCACGGGTGTGGTGGACCGGATCGCGCCCCAGGCCACCATCAAGAACAGCGTCAAGGGATTCGCAGCCCGCGTCGTAATCAAGAATCTCGATCCGCGCATTCAGCCGGGGATGACCGCGAACCTGACGATCCCGGTTGCCTCCGTCGAAAACGTGCCGGCGGTGCCGCTGGCCGCGGTCTTTACCGACCCCGAGCGGGGCGAGCGCTACGTCTATGTGAAGAATGGCATGACGTTCGAGCGCAGGCCGATTCGCATTGGCGTGGCGGATTATTTCAACGCCGAGGTCTTGTCCGGCTTGCGGGGCGGAGAAACAGTCGCTTTGGGCCAACCCCCGGAAGATGCCATTGCCAGTGGCGCCGGCGGTCGAAGCGGGCTCACCATGGAAAGAGGGGGCGGCGGCACGAATCAAGCGGGCCGCCAGCGCGAAGGCAGGGGCGGCCGCTCGGGAGGGAGTGGAGGACAAAGAACTCGGGCTGGCAACGGCACTTGATGAGGCCGATGCGGTATGGCTCTGGTTGAAGTTCGCAACGTCAGCAAAATCTACCGCCTGGGTGGCGAGGAAATTCGCGCCCTGGACGACGTCTCGCTGGATATCGACAAGGGCGAGTTCATGTCGATTGTTGGACCTTCGGGCAGCGGAAAATCGACATTGATGCACATCCTGGGCTGCCTGGACAGCCCGAGCAAGGGGACGATTGAACTCGACGGGGTGATGATTCAGGACGCTTCGCCGCGGCAATTGGCCGCCATCCGGAATCAAAAAATTGGTTTTGTTTTCCAGTTCTTCAATCTCCTGCCCAAGCTGAACGTCCTCCAAAACGTGGAACTGCCCATGATCTACGGCGGCATTTCCGGGCGGCAGCGGCGGGAGCGGGCCGCGGCGGCCTTGCGCCTGGTGGACCTGGAAAACCGGTCCAAGCATCGCCCCTCTCAACTCTCAGGCGGCCAGCAACAGCGCGTGGCCATCGCCCGCGCCCTCGTCAATAATCCCCGTTTGATCTTTGCCGACGAGCCGACCGGCAACCTGGATTCACACACGGGCGAGGTCATTTTGGAGTTGTTTTGCAAGCTCCAGCAGGAGGGACGCACCATTATTCTGGTAACGCACGACCCGGAAATTGCCGCCGTCACGCCGCGCCGGATCGAGATTCGCGACGGCAAAATCTCTGAACAGGTCGATTCGAGATTGGCCGGGACGCATCGCGCTGCCGGGGCGCCCGCGGTTTCGTAACACTCTCTTTGCCTCGTGCATAATCACCCATTCATGGCATGAACCTCTGGAACGCCATCATCGTCGGCTTCAAAGAAATCGGCGCCCATAAGTTCCGGTCGATTCTGAACATGCTCGGCATCATCATTGGCGTTTCCAGCCTGGTCGCAATGTCCGCGCTGGTCAAAGGCATGGAAAACGGCCTCCGCGAAGCTCTCATTGCCATTGGCGGCCTGGAGAGAATCCGCGTCGAAGAGCAGGACTTGCCGGTTTACCAGCGCCATCTGGCGGATCGGGCCGTCGGTTTGACGCTCGACGACGTCTATTCCCTGGAAGCGAGCGCGCCCCTGATATCCAAAGTCACGCCGTTTGTCGAGGTCTCCGGCTATCGCGAACGCACTGTCATCACCTACCGCGGGGAGCGGTCCCGCCCTTACATCTTTGCCGGCACCTGGCCGGAAGGAATCGAAGTCAACCAGCACGTCGTCAAGCATGGCCGCATGTTCAACGAAATTGACGATGAACGGGCCGCCAGCGTTTGCGTGATTGGAACCGCCATCCGCGACGATCTGTTCGGGGAGCCCGAGGAGGTGGGCAGAGAGATCATTCCCCTGGGTGAAACGATTCAGATCAATGGCCAGCCGTTTACCATTATCGGGATGTTCGAGCATTACGAGAGCGAACAGGAACGGCGCGAGAGAGAACTGGCCGCCGCAGAGCCCGCTGAGCAGTCGGGCCCGAACCGGGACCGCGGTCGCCGCCGCGGCAGTCATTTTGTTTTTCGGTTGAAGAACAACACCGCTTACATCCCGCTCAACACCATGATCACCAAGTTGCGCTCGGCCGGCGGCGGCACCAATTCGATGCCCGACCTGCGGCTCTCGATGCTCAGCCTGAAGATCCCAAGTGTGGACCTGCTCGAACCCACCTTGCAGCAGGCCCGCAACGTTCTGATGGTGAGGCACCGGGGGCTCGAGGATTTCGCCTTTCGCACCCAGGAGGATTGGGCCGAGCAGATCACGACCACCATCCAGAATGCGCGCATGAGCGGCGGAATCATTGCCGCCATCGCCCTCATTGTCGGCGGCATCGGCATCATGAACATCATGCTGGCCAGCATTTCGGAGCGCGTGCGCGAAATCGGGATTCGCAAGGCTGTGGGCGCCACCACCAGCAACGTTTTTATTCAGATCGTGATCGAGAGCGTGGTCATTGCTGTCCTGGGCGGATTGCTCGGGTTGTTCACTTCCTACGTGCTGGTGCAAATCATCGCGAATTTTACGCCGACCGACAACCTGCCGGTCATCACTGCGGCGGCCATGCTTTTCGCCTTCAGTTGCAGCGTCGCCATTGGCCTGACCGCGGGTCTCTTTCCGGCCATCAAAGCTTCGCGGCTTCAACCGATTCAGGCCTTGCGCTATGATTAACCTGGAACGGCGCGAGCAGGATTCGCCATGACTTACCTTGTCAATACGCTGCTGATCGGCTTGAAGGACATCTGGTCCCACAAAGTCCGCTCCCTGCTGACCATGCTCGGGATCGTGCTCGGCGTCTCCAGTCTGGTGACGATGGCGGCGCTGGTCAAAGGAATGGAAAACGGCATGACGGAAGCCCTCATCGCCATGGGCGGCCTCGATAAGGTGATCATTCGCGAAGAGGACGTGCCGCCTTATCAGGAACACCTGAAAGACCAGGCTCCCGGCCGGACCATTCGGGATGTTTTGGCTTTGCGCGAGAGCGCGCCCCTGCTCGATCTCATCTCACCGGAAATGTCAATCCGTGCGTTCGCCGGCCGGGCCGGAAAAATGACCCGCCCTTCCGAGGTGGTGGGCGTGTGGCCGGCGGTGCTGGAAATGAATTTGTACGAAGTGGAGCATGGCCGCTTTTTTTCGGACCTGGACGAGGAGCTGGCCCATAGCGTTTGCGTCATTGGCACCGGCATTCGGGATGAACTTTTCGGTTCGCCTGAAGTCGCGGGTCAGGAGATCGTGCCCATTGGCGAGATCATTCACCTGAACGATCAACCTTTTACGATCGTTGGCATGTTCAAGCATTACGAGAGCGAGCAGGCCCGCAAGATGCGCGAGCTTGCGAAGAAACGAGACGAAGAGGCCACAGGGCCGGCTCGCCAGCGTGGCTGGCGCCGCAGTTATTGGGACCCTTACTGGCGGAAGAACCATACCATCTACATGCCCTTGAATACGATGTGGGTCCGATTCCGGTCCGCTTCCGGCACCGGCGGATTGCCCGACCCGCGCTTGAGCGACATCGACATCAAGGTGCGTGACCTCGATCATATGGAGCCGGCATTGCAGCAGGCCAGAAACGTCCTCTTGATTACTCACAACGGCATCGAGGACTTCGAGTTCCGCACCCAGGAGAGCGAAGTGCAGGACATCAACAAGCGCATCCGCAACGCCCGCATCAGCGGCGGGATCATTGCCGGGCTCAGTCTCCTGGTGGGGGGCATCGGCATTATGAATATCATGCTGGCGAGCATCAACGAACGCATCCGCGAAATCGGGACCTGCAAGGCCATTGGGGCGAACGGTCTTGCCATCTTTATGCAAATTCTGGTCGAAAGCGTGACGCTTGCTTTTCTGGGCGCGCTGGCCGGTTTGGCCGCCTCTTTCGGTTTGGTAACGATTGTCGCCAGCGTTTCGCCCACCCAAAACAGCCCGGTCATCACGTCCGAACC
>CAZCUL010000440.1:0-2674 GCA_964501475.1 uncultured Verrucomicrobiota bacterium
CCAGCCGCCGCTGTTGTTCGAGGGCTTCGTCGCCGCGGTCGCGGCCAAAACCAAATTGATCGTCGTAAGCTTTGCGCAGCTCGAAAATCCTGCGGAATTCATCCTCGGTCGGCTGAAAGGATGTCAGGCTCTCGCGCATGCTCCGGGCCGTCGGGGAATTGCGGAACTGATACTCTTCGTAGTCCTGCGGCCCGAGAATCCCGGCCAGTTCAGCTTCGCGCTGGCCGCGGAGTTCGGCAAATTTCGCGCGCGCCTCGGGTGTCAAACCGCCACGGCCACTCTCACTCCAGAGCGCTCGTTCCAGGTCGCGATATTTGTCGGCCAATGCCCGGGTCTGTTCCTGCTTTTCCGCGGAAAGAAAACCATAACGCCAACTGTCATTATCCGGACGGCCGTCGCCGCGGGAGTTCTCCTCGGCATAGTCCACGCCCAAAAGTTCATTGATGATCTCCTGCTTCTCGCCTTCCAGCTCGCGCCGTTTCCGGTCGCGCTCGCGTTCTTCCTCGCGGGCCGTCCGGTCTCTTACCTGCCAGAACTTGAAATCGGCCGGTGAAGGGTAGAGGGACGCAACGCGGCCGGCGTAGAGTTTATTCACGTCCGCAATGATGATGTCGCGAATGGTTTCTTCAGGGCAGCCAATAGCGCGGAGATTATCGATGTATTCCTGATAATCGGGCGATTCAATGCTCGACCACTCGAATTCGCCGGCCTCATTCCGGGAAGGCAGGGAAATATTGCCAGCAGCGACCCGTTTCGGGCTCCGGAAGACAGCCGTTTCCTGACCGGCCGCGTCGGCATCGGACGCGGCGAGGGGCGGGGGATCGGACTGGCGGGTGAGCAGGTAAGCACCGGCCAAGGCGACGTTCAGGCAAAGCGAGCTGATTAAGATCAATCGGAATCTCATACGAACCCACCAGTCGCTGCGCCGACGCCGCGCTGGAAAAAAGCCCTCAGCGCCGGTGCAGGGCCCATTGTTGAAAACAGAGTCATTCCATTCTAATAATGCATTGCGCCGGTCTGGATGGACAGATTTTTTTCGGCAATTTTGTCCATGTTCCCTTCCCGGATGCATCATGATGATTGGACTGCGGCCAACAGGCTGGAGGCCGCCAATTGGGCTTGGCTGCCCGCACCGACTGTGTGGTTGGTATTTTCGCGGTTTGCCGCAGTTAGGCACTGAAAGGTTCATATGTTTAAACTGATGACAGTGGGATTGGCGCTTTGTGCGCTGACGTTGGCGGCGCCCGCCGCCGAGGGAGACAAGCCGGAACGCAAACGTCCGGAGCTGACTGAAGAGCAGAAGAAACAGCGCTCCGAAATTGTCGCCAAATACGACACCAACAAGGACGGCCGGCTGAACGCCGAAGAGCGCAAGGCCATGAGCGCCGAAGACAGGGAAAAACTGGCCCAGCTTTCCGGCCGCGGACAACGCGGCAAGAAGGCCGAAGACAAATGATTCCAGAATGACGGGTTGCCCGCCGCCTTTTAACCCGGAGCGCGGCTGTCCTGAGCCGCAGCAGATGGGAAGCGCGATGACGCGAGAGACTCCAGGGCACTTTCGAGTTCGTTCGTGCTGGGGAGAGCCGCGCTCCGCAAAATGCGATTGCGGCGGGCAATTTTAAACAGGCGCGATTTGACTGCAAACATGAGCTCGGCGGAGAACGTTAAGCGACTGACCTCTGAATTCCTGGCCCATCGCCACGACCTCATGTCCTTCATTAACGGCCTGGTGCGCGATCCGCAGGTTGCCGAGGACATTTTTCAGGAAGTCTGGATCAAGCTCGCCAACGTCATGGAAAAAGGGGTCCAGGTGGAACACCAGGCCAAATGGTGCCGGCAGGCGGCCCGCTACCTGATTCTTCAGCATTGGCGGGATCAGCGCACCGCGAAGGTCTTTGCCGACAGCACGCTCCTCGAGTTTTTGGATTTTGTCGAGCAGGCCTACGAGGAGAACGAGAGTCTTGACGACGCGCGTTTGAATCGCCAGCGGGCGCTCAACGAATGTTTGCGGGCGTTGCCGGACAGGTCCAAACGGCTCATTACCCTCAAGTACGAACAAGGCCGTTCGCTCAAGGAAATCGCCGCCCAGCTCGAACAATCCACCGACGCCGTAATCAAGGCGCTCTTGCGTTTGCGCCAGGCACTGGCGGTTTGCGTCCACAAAAAGGTCAAGCTTCAGGAACTCGGCTTATGAACAACCTGGACGAGCTCTTCCTCAAGTGGCAGGACGGAAGCATCACCGAACGCGAGCTGCGGGAGTTGACCGCCCTGCTTGCCCGGCCCGAAGCCCGCGCTCGCCTCGCCCAGGAGTTTTTTCTGAGCGAAGCCATCACGGAAGCCATCCGAGGCGGACAGGCCCGGCTAAGAATCCAAAATCAGGCTGAGAAATACCAGACCCTTGAACTCCAGGAAGCCGCCGCATGGCCCCGCCCAATAAAGGGGTCCCGGGGGCGAATGACCTGGCTGACCAGGCTATTGCTCAAACCGGTGCGCTGGCAGTTCGCGGTGCCGATTGCAGCCCTGTTTTTTATCGCCGCCATAATCACCAACCTGCTCCCGCCCTCGGAAACGCTGGCCAGCCTGGAGCAGGGCCTTGGCGCCGTGATTCAACGCGGCGATCAGGCCATCACCAACCCGCCCTCCGGTTTCGCCCTTCGGGAAGGAGACGAAATCA
>CAZCUL010000441.1:0-6684 GCA_964501475.1 uncultured Verrucomicrobiota bacterium
CCGAGCAACTCCTTCTCGGCGGCGAGCAATTCGTGTTGCGGCCATTCCGGAAGTCTTCCGTTGGGCTCGCCGCCCGCAGGCGCCACCTCCTCCAAAGCGCCAAAAAGCGAGCTTTGTCCGCGCTGGCGGTCCTGATGAACACTGGCGGCCCGCGCCAGGACTTTGTCGATCTGAGCGAAGAGGGAGGCGCGAGTTTCACCAAAACAATCGCAGGCCCCGCACCGGATCAACGCTTCCAGGATCTTGCGGTTGACACTGCGGACATCGACCCGTTCGCACATTTCGGTGAGGCTGCGGAAATGGCCGCCTTCTTCGCGCGCCTTGATGATGCTTTGAACGGCGCCTTCGCCCACGCCTTTGATGGCGGCGAGGCCAAAACGGATCGCGCCAGCGGACTTCGCTGAGCATGGCGGCTCCGGACCTGCGGATGTGCCTGAAACCTGCATCTCCTTCTTCCCCGACTTCTCGCTGGTGGAGAGGGAGTCGGGGACTTCCATGCGCCGGTGTTTTTGTGCGGGCCAGGAGTGGGCCTGGCCTTCGTTGACGTCGGGCGGAAGCACTTCCACCCCCATCGCTCGGGCTTCATTCAGAACGACGGTGAGCTTGTCGGTCGAGCCCATTTCGTTCGTCATCAGTGCGCTCAGGAACTCTACCGGGTAGTTCGCCTTCAGGTAGGCCGTCTGGTAAGCCACAATGGCGTAGGCAGCCGCGTGGGATTTGTTGAAGCCGTAGCCGGCAAACTTCTCGAGCAGGTCGAAGATGGCGTTGGCTTTGGCGGCAGCGATGTTGTTTACCCGGGCGCAGCCTTTGACGAAGATCTCGCGCTGTTTGGCCATCTCCTCCGGCTTTTTCTTGCCCATGGCGCGCCGGAGCAAGTCTGCGCCGCCCAGCGTGTAGCCCGCCAGAACCTGCGCCGCCTGCATCACCTGCTCCTGATAGACCATGATCCCGTAGGTCTCGCTGCAAATCGGCTCGAGCAAGGGATGTTCATAATCGATCTTCACTTCGCCCTGACGCCGGCGGATGAATTCGGGAATAAGCTCCATCGGGCCGGGCCGGTAGAGGGCAATCAAGGCAGTGATGTGTTCGATGGAACTGATCTGGAACTTGCGGCAAAGATCGCGCATCCCGCCCGATTCCAATTGGAAGATGCCGACCGTGTTCCCTTTGTTCAGCAATTCGTAGGTTTTGACATCATCAAGAGGCAGGTTGTCGATGGGCACATCCTCCCCGTGGATGCTTTTAACCATTTCGCAGGTGTTGCGAATGATTGTGAGCGTCTTCAGCCCCAGAAAATCCATCTTCAACAAGCCCAGGTCCCCAACCGGATTCATGGCGTACTGGGTGACGATGGTGCCGTCCTCGTCCTGCTTGAGCGGAAGCAGATTCACCAGGGGTTGATCGCCAATGACAACACCGGCGGCGTGGACGGAAGCGTTCCGTGTGATATCTTCGAGCACGAAGGCGATATCTACCAGATCGCGCGTGACCGCTTCCGTGTCGTAGGCTTGTTTGAACTCGGGTGATTGCTTGAGCGCCTTTTCCAGGTCCATCTTCAGCTCGTTCGGAATCATCTTTGCCAGACGATCTCCCTCGCCGTAACTCAGCCCGGTCGCACGAGCCACGTCGCGGACGGCCGACTTCGCTCCCATGGTCCCGAAAGTAATGATCTGCGCCACCGCATCGCGCCCGTATTTCTGCCGGACATACTCGATCACTTCGGCGCGGCGATCGTCGGCAAAGTCGATGTCGATGTCGGGTGGATTGACACGTTCGGGATTCAGGAAACGCTCGAACAGCAGCCCGTAACGAATCGGATCGACGTTCGAAATCTCAAGCAGGTAGGTCACAAGCGAGCCGGCTGCCGAGCCGCGGGCCACGCAGGCAATGCCTTTGTCACGCCCATAACGGACGAAGTCGCCTACGATCAAAAAGTAACTGACAAATCCTGTCTTCTCGATGACGGCAATTTCCTGCTCCAGACGGTCCAGGACGGTTTGAATGGCAGCGGCGATGTCAGGGCGCTCGTGGAGTGTTGCACCGCGGTCCCCCTCGGGCGGATATCTCTCCGCAACGGAACCTTGTGTTTCCTGCCCAACCGCAGCCTCTGACGCAGGGAGGCTCTGACTATCCTTTTCAGGAAGAGAAGGAGCCTCCTCGCTTCGGCGGTTGCCAGGTGTGTGATCGGGGGCTGCATGGCTGGAAAGCAATTCGAATCCAGGCAGACGGCTCGGGTCTTCAATCCCTTCCACGACAAACGCATTGCCCTTTGCCCGCACTCGCAGTGTGTAGCGGCGCCAAAGGCCTTCAGTGAGCAGCTCCCGCAGGTAGCCTTCGCGGGTGAAATGTTCCGGGGGATGAAAAACCGGATAATGCAACTTCCCAAATTCGATCTCGACATTGCATTTCTCCGCCACTTCAAGCGTGTTCCGCACGGCTTCCGGAACTTCAGCGAAGCGCTCTTTCATCTCCTCAGCGGAGCGCACATAAAACTGCTCGGTCGCGTAACGCATCCGCTTCGTGTCGTTCAGCGTCGTCTGCGTGCCAATGCAAATGAGCACGTCGTGCGCGTGCGAATGCCCCTTCTCCACGTAATGAACGTCGTTCGTCGCCACCAGCTTCAGGCCAAACTCCTTCGCCCAAACAATCAGATGCCGGTTCACCTTGGCTTGCTCGGGAATATCGTGGTTTTGCAGTTCGAGATAAAAATTCTCGGGCCCCAAAGTCTGCTTGAACCAGTCCACCGCATCGCGCGCTTTGTCCATGGCATCACGCTGGATAAGATCGGGGATTTCGCTCGCCAGGCAACCCGAGAGCGCGATCAATCCCTCCTTGTGCGCCGCCAGAATCTCTTTATCGATCCGCGGCTTGTAGTAATACCCTTCCAGGTGCGCCGCGGTCGCCAGCTTGATCAGGTTCCGGTAACCGATTTCGTCCTTGGCCAGCAGGACGAGATGATGATAGACGTCGCGGCTGCCGCTGGTAGTTTTCTTCTCAAACCGGCTCCCTGGCGCCACGTAAACTTCACAGCCCAAAATCGGCTTGATTCCCTTGTTGCGCGCCGCTTGATAGAAATCGATTGCGCCATAAAGCACGCCGTGATCCGTCAAAGCCAGCGCCGGAAATCTGAGTTGATGCGCCTTGTCCACCAGCTTGTCCAAACGACAAGCCCCATCCAGCAAAGAATACTCGCTGTGCAAATGGAGGTGAACGAAGTCCGCATGCGCCATGGAAGAAGTTTACGGTCTGACCGAGTCAACGCAAGCCGGGCGCCGCCAAGTTATTCACGCTATTCACAAGCATTCACAACCCCCGCCCCGAAAACCGCAATGGACGAAAGACGCTGTGTGCGGAGCACTCAGCCGCAGCGCGCAGCCGGAACGTTGAACCTCATTTCACGCGGGCCTCCTCAGGGGCTCATCCCGTAAGCTGGAGGAAAAATGGATTTGGGGATCGTCAGTAATTCCTGAGCCCGCGTTTCACAATCCACTTGGCCTCAATCTCGACCGCGGTTTGCCTGCCCAGGAAATCCATGAGAACGAGCACGCGTTCCCTTCCCGGCATGACCCTCGAGACGACGCCGCGCAGGCCATGAAACGCGCCCCCGGCGATATCGACATCATCGCCTTCCTGCAGCTCTTTGGGGACGATATGGATGTCGTCCTGGCCCAGCGAAGCGCGTAATTCGTCCAAGGCCGCGTCTGGCACAGTCGGCCAACGATTGCCAAAATGCACCACGCCGCTCACACCGGGCGCGTAATGGACGCGCGTAAGCGAGGTCTTCCAGTCGAACCGCGCGAAAAGGTAATTGGGAAAGAGCGATTCGGTGACCCAGACCGGCCCGTGGCGAGTGGCCCGGGGGAAACGAATGCGCGGATTATAGACCTCCACATCTTCCATCTGGCGCAGGTGGCCGGCCGCGATGTGCTCGTGTTTGGGCTGGGACCGTACGCAAAACCACGCCCGCTCAGGGGCCGCATTCCGTTGATTTAAAACGTGCGCATCCACATTTCCGGATGAGTCTGCCGACACCATGCCCCTGAAGTTACGGAAGAGCGCGAAGCGGTCAAAGGAGAAACGAATCTATTTTTCTCATGAAAAACCGGAGCAACCCGCCGTCACGAAGGTTTCCCTTTGAAACCGGATAAGACGAGCCTCTCCAGCCTGGCCTGCATTCAATCGAAATCCTCGGGCGCAGACGGATTGGCAATGCGCGGTACCGCCCGGCAATGGCTGCTACGCGGAAACACGATTCAGCATCCCTCCAGCGCGCGAATTTGCCGGGCACACGAGCGCGGCTGTCCCCAGCCGCGGTCCGATTCTTCGATTCTTCCTCATCAGCCTCATCAGGCATTTTCAGTTGCCGAGGCGGGAAGCCGCAACTACTCTCGGTTTCTGTGATGCAGCCCGAAACTGCTCCCCTTCCTTCGGTTGGGCGGCCGGATGGCCGTCGGCCCGATCAACTGCGGCCCATTCGGTTTCAAAACCATATCGCGCCCTACGCGACCGGTTCGACGCTGATTGAATGGGGCCTGACCCGGGTGATTTGCGGTGTCACTGTGGACGAGTCGGTGCCGCGTTGGATGAAAGAGCAAAACGTGAGCGGCGGTTGGATTACGGCCGAGTATTCGATGCTTCCGTATTCAACGTTGCAGCGGAAGGCGCGGGAAATAGCCAAAGGCCGGATTGACGGCCGTTCCCAGGAGATTCAGCGGCTGATCGGACGCGCTATGCGGGCCGCCATTAACCTCGAATGGCTCGGCCAGCGCACGATCTGGGTCGATTGCGACGTGCTCCAAGCCGATGGCGGAACGCGCACGGCGGCTATTACCGGCGCCTCCGTCGCGTTGAAGCTGGCCATCAAAAAACTGCAGAGCGAGGGCAAACTCGAGAAAGATCCGATCCTGCACGCCGTGGCCGCGGTGAGCGTGGGAATTGTGAATCAACAACCGCTCCTGGATCTCTGTTATACGGAAGATGTGGCCGCGCAAGTGGACATGAACCTGTTCATGACCGGCGCCGGAGAGTTCGTCGAGCTTCAGGGAACAGGGGAGGAATCCACCTTTACTGACGCGCAACTAAAACAAATGCTCGTCTTGGGCACCGCCGGCATCGGTGAGTTGATTCGACTTCAGGAAGCGGCTGGGCAAGCTGTTTAACGTCATGACCAATCAGCCGCTCTGGCAGCTTTCCATTGTGATCGCCGCCGAAGCAGAGGAAGCTGTATCATCTCTTGCCGCAGAGTTGTTCGGTCAGCCTCCCGTCGTTTACTCCAACTTCGAAACGTCCACCACCCGGGTTTCAATCTTCCTGCGCAAACGTCCCGACGATGCGTTGCGGTCCGCCCTGCGGTGCGATCTGAAAGCCATTGCCTCCTATGGAGTCGCGGTGGGGCCCGCTCGGGTTGCGTTGCGCAGGCTGAAGCCGCAGGACTGGGCGGAGTCGTGGAAACGCCATTTTCGGCCCATTGAATTTGGTCCCAGGCTCCTGCTGAAGCCGGGGTGGAGCCGGAGAAAACCGCGAGCCGGACAGGCGGTCGTGGTGCTGGATCCCGGCCTGTCCTTCGGCACGGGAAACCATCCCACGACGGCGTTCTGCCTCAGGGAAATCGTGGCTGCGCGCATTACGGCTCGGCCGAAGTCGCTGCTGGATTTGGGAACAGGCTCCGGAATTGTGGCCATTGCTGCAGCCAAACTCGGGTATCGCCCAGTCCGCGCCATCGATATCGACCCCGCCGCCGTCAAGGTCGCGCGGGCCAATGCCGCGCGCAATCGAGTCAGCCGTCTCATTCAGTTTGCCGTAGGCCCGGTGGCGGCGTTGAAACTGCGAAGGGCTGAGCAATTCGATGTGGTCTGCGCCAACCTGATGTTTGATTTGTTGATGGCCGAGCGAAACCGGATTGCGCGCCAGGTGAGCCCGCAAGGCTTGCTGGTTCTGGCAGGAATTCTTCGAAAGGAGTTCCCGGCCTTGCAACGGGCTTACGAAAATGCCGGTTTCAGACTGATCAGTTCCAAGCGGGGAGGAGAATGGAAATCCGGCGCCTTTTCCCGACGTGGCGGTTGAAATCCGCACAACGCGCAGCCTGTTGCTGACTTTTCGCGCCGGTCAATTTTGGCGCAGCATGGGCAAAATAAAACAACGGAATGTTTGAACTTCCGCAGGCTGGCCTCAGTCCATTAATTAGATGACATTTCGAATCATCGATGTCACATGCCGCTCCGAGCTTCTTGCACTGTCCCCGGACTTTATTGGCATTGATCAAGCTGCCAACTTGCGTCCAGAGAAAGGAAACCAGAGTATGACCAAATCCCCAGAGATCATCTCAGAGATCATTCGCAATCCCAAGCACCCCTTCCGCAAGGCCGACGACCGGCCTTTAAAAGCGCAAAAGCATCGCTATGAACGGCGAAAAATTAAGGAATACATCCGCATGAATGGATCGGGCGAAGAAATCCGGCTTTGACTGAACTGAAGAGACAGTCGGCCACGCGGGTTTTGCCCGCGTGGCTTTTTTTGTCTCGTAAAGGGCCTTTTTTGCCCATTCCACCCCGCGCGAAACTTCATTGGCACCGGGGACAAACTCCAAAAAACTCCAGTTTATGGGTGATCGCTTTGTAACCGCTCCGCAACGCCAGGTCCTGCTCCAGGGCGACGGGAAAACATTGGTCCAGCTCGACTACATCC
>CAZCUL010000442.1:0-3607 GCA_964501475.1 uncultured Verrucomicrobiota bacterium
ATTCCGCCCGCCGTTGCGCGGGCGGGGACATCGCAGCGCGATGTCCCAGCCAGTTTCAGGGTGAGGGGCCACCAAGACGTGGTTCAACACGGGCCTCATTGCGGCACCTCCGTGACCGTTTCCGGCTTAAGGCTTTCGAGGAAGCGGAGGGTGGCGCCTGGATCAAACTTCGGATCGGTCGCCTCGATGCAGAGAAAGAACCGGTCGAGCGAGGCGCGTTCGAACTCCGGCGCGTTGAAGACCGGATGATACGGTTGGGGCAGCCGATTGAGCGCGAGCATGCCGACGATGGCGGACAAGGCGGCCCCCAGGATCATGAGCTCGAACGTAATGGGGATGAACATCGGCCAACTGTGCAGCGGTCGTCCGCCAATATTGAGCGGGTAATCGATCGTCATCGAATACCATTCCATAAAATAACCGCCCAGAGCGCCGAAGACGCCTCCGCACAGAACCAGGAGCGGAATGGCGGTGCGCCGGCGCCCGAGCGCCTCGGCGAGTCCTTCGACGGGAAACGGCACATAGGCGTCCATGCGGCGATAACCTTCCGCATAGGCAAGGCGCGCTGCTTCCACCACGCGGTCGTGTTCCGCAAAGCGCGCCATCAGGCCATGGATTTTGGGTTCGCGCGTCACAATCAGAGCATTGTCACCCCGCCAGTTTCCCTTCCTTTCGCTCCGCGACCAGTTCGCGCACTTCGGAGATGGAGATGAGCGGCAGGAAGCGGATGAACAGAAAGAGCAGCATCAAAAAGAGCCCGACGCTTCCGAACAACGCCGCCCAGTCCCAGACGGTGGGAAAAAACATTCCCCAGCTCGAGGGCACAAAATCGCGGTGAAGGCTGCCAATGACGATGATGAAGCGCTCGATCCACATGCCGATGTTGACCGAGAGCGCCACCAGGAAGAGGGCGAGCATGTTCGTGCGGACTTTGCGCCACCAGAGAAATTGCGGCACCAGGACATTGACCACCATCAAGGTCCAGAACAGCCAGCCATAAGGGCCCAGCGCGCGGTTCGCCATCATGTATTGCTCGAAAATGTCGCCGCTGTACCAGGCCATAAACGCTTCCATGATGTAGCCGTAAGCCACCATCCATCCCGTGGCTAAAAGGATGTTCGCCATATTGTTCATGTGGCGCATCGTGATCAGACTTTCCAGGCCATAGAGCTTTCGAATAGGAATGACAATGTTGAGCACCATGGCAAATCCAGAATAGATCGCTCCGGCCACGAAGTAGGGCGGAAAAACCGTCGAGTGCCACCCCGGCAAAATAGCCACCGCGAAGTCGAAGCTCACCACACTGTGCACCGACACAACCAACGGCGTGGCCAGCCCGGCCAGTAAGAGATAGGCGGACTGATGCCGCTGCCAATGGATGGCCGAACCGCGCCAGCCCAATGCCAGGACACCGTAAATCAAACGGCGCGCCTTCGTCCTGGCCCGATCCCTTACCGTGGCCAGGTCCGGCACCAAACCCGCATACCAAAACAGGAGCGAGACGGTAAAATAGGTGCCCACGGCAAAAACGTCCCAGACCAGCGGGCTCCGGAACTGCGGCCATAAATCCATCGTGTCCGGATAAGGCAACAACCAGTAGAAAAGCCAGGGCCGGCCCAAATGCAAAAGCGGAAACAAACCGGCGCACGCCACCGCAAAGAGCGTCATGGCCTCAGTAAAACGATTGATCGAAGTGCGCCACTTTTGATGCAGCAGGAGCAGGATGGCCGAAATGAACGTGCCGGCGTGGCCAATCCCAATCCACCAGACGAAGTTGACAATGGCAAAGCCCCAGGCCACCGGAACATTCACACCCCAAACCCCGATCCCGCGCGCCAGCAGATACGTCACCGCCACCAGAAACATCATCAACAACAGAAAGGCCGCGGCGAACCCGACCAGCCAGCTTTTCGGATGTTTCCGCTCCAAAATGATCGAGCTGATCGTGTGCGTGACCGAACGATAATCCTCGCCCGGCCCCAGCAAACGCGCGGGATAGCCGAGGGAGGTGGTGTCGATTCCGTCCCTTCTTTCCTGCTCGCGCTGTTCGGGGGTGAGCATTGGATATCTGTTAACGAGGCCTGCCGAAGTGCCCACTCGCGGCATCGATACCCCTGGCGGCATTTTCATCTTCGGGCGGGTGCATCGGGCAATCCCAAAGGGATTTCGCCGCAAAGCCCGGGGTTGCGAGGAAGGAGCTACCCTGGGTAAATGTTCGGCCAGGACCACAACCCCAACGGGGTTGCGGCCATAAGCGAAAGGAAACGTATGCCCCAATCATTGTCTGTTATTTACGTCCACGCCATTTTTTCCACGAAGAACCGCCGTCCATTTCTTCGGGAACGCGAGTTTCGTGAGAACTTGCACGCTTACTTGGGATCGGTTTCCAAACGGCTCGATTGTCCTCCCGTTCTTGCGGTTCACATGCTCGCGCGATTTGGCCGAACGATTACCCAAGCAGAATGGATCAAGGAGCTTAAACGTGTTTCCAATCAATGGTTGAAAGAACAAGCACCGAATTTCGCCCGCTTTCAATGGCAAGCGGGTTATGCAGCTTTCTCCGTTAGCCAGTCTAATCTCGCACAAGTCACCGAGTACCTCGCTCACCAGGAGCAACATCACCGGAAAATGACCTTTCAAGACGAGGTGCGGGCGCTCCTGCGTAAACATCAAGCGGAGTGGGACGAGCGATATGTCTGGGATTAAGATCCTGTACCACTCGGTTTGTCTCTTGGGGCAACAGCTCGGCCGCAACCCCGTTGGGGTTGGGAACGTTGATCCCTGCTTTCCCAGGGTAGCTCGTCCCTCGCAACCCTGGGCTTTGAAACGGAATCCCTTTGGGATTCTTCGCGCGAAACGGATGGGCACGTCCCCGATCCGCGTGGAGCTTTTAAATTCCATCTTCACGGTTGATTCATTACGGGATTCGGATTTTTCAGTTTCGCCAGATAAGTGGTGCGCGGCCGCGTGTTCAATTGCGCCAGCATGCCGAATTGCAAAGAATGCTTCCGCAGTCTAGCAACCTCGGTCTCGGCATCATGGAGATCGCCAAAGACGATGGCCTCCGCCGGGCAGACCTGTTGACAGGCCGTTTTGATTTCGCCATCCTGGATTCTCCGCCCCTCCTTCTTGGCTTCGATCCTCGCGGCCGCGATGCGTTGGATGCAGTAAGTGCACTTTTCCATGATGCCGCGCGTCCGCACCGTGACCTCCGGGTTGCGCATTAGCGTCAAGCCGGGCGTCCGCTCTTCGCCATAGCTGAGAAAGTTGAAGCGGCGAACTTTATAAGGGCAGTTGTTCGAGCAATAGCGCGTGCCGACACAGCGGTTGTAAACCTGCAGGTTGAGGCCCTCCTTGTCGTGCAATGTGGCCGCGACGGGGCAAACCAGCTCGCAGGGCGCATTCTCGCAATGCATGCACGGAACAGGTTGATGGATGAAATCGGGGTTCCGGCCGCCTTTGAAATAGGAATCGACGCGAATCCAGTGCATCTCGCGCCCGAGCGCCACTTCGGCTTTGCCCACGACCGGGATGTTATTCTCGGCCTGGCAGGCCAGCACGCAGGCGTTGCAGCCGATGCAGGTGTGGAGATCGATGGACATGCCCC
>CAZCUL010000443.1:0-6785 GCA_964501475.1 uncultured Verrucomicrobiota bacterium
CAGGCTCCCGTGCGGCCATCGCTTTCGCTCAGCGCATAGGCACATGTTCCCGGGTCCAGACCGGCGCCTCTGTCCACTTCGTTGAAGGGCGGCAAGGCTTCGCCCGCGAAAAGGGCCAGCCGGTTTTAGCATGCCTGACCGCTGGACGGTCAACATTGTTCGGCAGGCCCCTCAGTCAGGTCGCTGGCGTTTTCCGTCGTTGGCCTGTCCATGAATTCGACCGCAAGCTTGAGCATGGTCAAATGTCCCGGAACTGCAAGAGGGAAAACGCATCAATGGACCCCGCGTGCCGGTTGGAAGGATAGGTTCCTTGCCATTGCCCTCAGCTACAACAAAGTTTCCGACAGAGGAAGGCGAAAGGATTCCCTCGAATGTCCAAACTCCAGGGGCGGTCGCGGACCGCCGCTACCAGGTCGCGCTTTTGTAGCGTCCCTTGCGGAAACCGGAAACCTCCTTGACGCACCAGATCGGCACTCCAATCTGTGCTCCGTGCAAAAGATCATTGCCATCACGGCCCTGCTTTGCCTGGCCGTGGCCGGCTCTGCCGCGGACGATGCCGCGATCGAAACGTGGTTGCGGCAGGAGATTGTCGGCACCAACCAGGCATTGGCGGATGTGCAGGAGTTCGTCGAGAACCGGATACCCTTGCTCCCGCAAACCGCCACTCTGCGCGAATGGGCGGAGCTGGCTGATGCCCGGCGGCGCGATACCCTGGATAAAGTTGTCTTTCGCGGTGAAGCCGCGCAATGGCGCAAGCTCAAGACCAGCATTGAATGGCTTGAGACGATTGAGGGCGGGCCGGGATATCGCATCCGCAAGCTGCGTTATGAAGCCGTGCCCGGGCTTTGGATACCGGCCGTGCTTTACGAACCGGAGAATCTTTCGGGCAGGGTGCCGGTCGTCCTGAACGTCAACGGCCATGAAGGCATCGGAAAGTCGGTCCCCTACAAGCAAATCCGCTGCATCAACCAGGCCAAGCGGGGCATGCTGGCGCTCAATCCGGAATGGATCGGCATGGGCCAGTTGCGCGGCAACAATTATCAGCATTACCGCATGAACCAGCTCGACCTTTGCGGCACGAGCGGCCTGGCGCCGTTTTACCTGGCGCTGAAGCGCGGGCTGGACGTTCTCCTGGCCCATCCCAATGCGGACAAGGAACGCGTGGCTGTGGCGGGACTTTCCGGAGGCGGCTGGCAGACGATCTTCATTAGCTCGCTCGACACGCGGGTGAAACTGGCCAATCCGGTTGCAGGCTATTCGAGCTTCCGCACACGCGCCCGCTATTTCGAGGACCTGGGCGACTCGGAACAGACGCCGTCCGATCTGGCGACGGTGGTCGATTACACGCACTTGACCGCCATGATGGCGCCGCGACCGACTCTTCTCACCTACAACGCGCGGGACAACTGCTGTTTTGCTTCAGGCCATGCGCTGCCGCCGCTGATCGAGGCAGCCGGGCCGGTTTACCAGCTTTACGGCAGACCAAACCATCTCCGCAGCCATGTGAATTATGAACCGGGCAATCACAACTTCGGCCAGGAAAACCGCGAAGCGTTTTATCAGATGATCGGGGACCATTTTTTTCCCGGAGAAGAATCGTTCCAGGCCCGGGAGATTCCCTGCGAGAGCGAGATAAAATTGAACGCCGTGCTTCAGGTCCAATTGCCCGAGACCAATGAGGATTTCAATTCACTGGCCATGGCGCTCAGCGGGAATCTGCCACGGAACCCGCAGATTCCCAGGGAAGGCGCGGCCCTGGCAGAATGGCAGCAACGGCGTCGCCCCGAACTGGATGCCGTAGTGAAGGCAAAATACTATTACGTCACGGCGGAAAAGACCGGCACAAACCAGGCAAACGGCCTGGCCGTGACGTCGTGGAAAGTGCGGCTGGGCCAGGATTGGACCGTGCCTGCCGTGGAACTGGCGCCGGCGGCTCCCAAGGAAACCGTGGTGCTCATCGGCGACCAGGGCCGGGCCGCGTTGAAGGCAAAGACGGCCCAGTTGCTCGCGGCCGATGCCAACGTCCTGGCGGTTGACCTGTTTTACTTCGGCGAATCCAAGGTGCGGACGCATGACTTCCTCTTCGCGCTCCTGATGGCTGCCGCAGGGGAACGGCCCATTGGCGTGCAAGCCAGCCAATTGGCGGCGATTGCCCGATGGCGCCGCGACCAGCATCCCGGGCACACGGTCCGAGTCGAAGCCGTGGGGCCGCGCAGCAGCGCGATCGCATTGATTGCCGCGGCATTGGAGCCGGCTGCGATTTCGCGTGTTCACCTGCACGAGCCGCTGGAGAGCTTTCGGGATGTCATTACGCGCAATTGGGCGGTGAATGAGCGGCCGGAGCTCTTTTGCTTTGGATTGCTGGAGACGTTTGACGTTCCGCAACTGAAAGCGCTCGCCCTCCCGGTGGCCTTCGAGACGATCGAGTAGGGCGAGCGGCAAACCGCACAGAGTTGTTTCCCGGGACAGGGGCGGGGTGAAATTGCCGAGGCAAAACGACATTGCAGTCCCAGGCCGGCCCGGTGAGACGCCGATTCCCCGGTGAAGACAGTTCCGGCCGCGCCGGTTGAAACTTTTTTTTTGCGCCCCCGGCGTCTGAAGTGTTACCAGTGGAGTGGGCGCGGTTCAGCAGAACGGGTCTTTCAATCTGCGCCTCAACTTGACAACTGCCGCTTTGCCCTCGCTCAGGACGACGGCATGCGTTCGAGAAAGACCCCGGCAAACGACGCAGGCCACGGGTGGCCGGTTGAAAATGGAGAACATGGGTATGCCGAAACAAAAGCTGACAAATCAAGCCGAGGATGGCCGCCAACGGGTCGTCATTTCAGGAGTCGCTCCCGAAATCGAAGGCGGCCGATTTCCCATCAAGCGCACAGTTGGCGAGCAGGTTGTGGTGGAAGCCGATATTTTCGCGGACGGCCACGATGTGTTGTCGGCGGTGCTGCAATATCGGGCCGACGGCGAAGAGGATTGGCAGGAGACGCGCATGGAACCGCTGGTGAACGATCGCTGGCGCGGCACATTTTCAGTGGGGCAAATGGGTTCTTATTCCTACCGGGTGGCCGGATGGGTCGATCACTTCAAGTCCTGGCGCCACGACCTGGAAAAGAAAGCAAAGGCCGG
The DNA here is from genome assembly GCA_964501475.1 of uncultured Verrucomicrobiota bacterium. GTDB lineage: Bacteria > Verrucomicrobiota > Verrucomicrobiia > Limisphaerales > CAZCUL01 > CAZCUL01. The sequence goes on from CAZCUL010000443.1 coordinate 3,124, forward strand.
GATGGACCTCTCTGTGGAATTGCTCGTGGGATCGCAGCTTCTCGATCAGGCGGCCGAACGCGCGGTTAAAGGCGGAGAGAAAACAGACGCCACGCAATTGCGCGCGTGGAGCAAAGCGCTTTCAGGCACCGCATCGACCGGAGAGGGGGATCGCACTCAATTGGCGCTGGACCGGCAGGTGGCAGGGCTGGCGGCGCTATATCCGGACCGTGAATCGGCCACTGTCTATCCCAAACATTTGCGGGTAACCGTGGACCCGGTCCTGGCGCGGTTCAGCGCCTGGTACGAACTCTTTCCGCGATCCTTCCCCTCGCAACCGGGAGGGCACGGCACGTTCAAGGATTGCGAGAGGCAGTTGGAGCGGGTCGCGGACATGGGATTCGACGTGTTGTATTTTCCGCCGATCCACCCCATCGGCCGCAGTTTTCGGAAAGGGAAGAACAACAGTCCCACCGCGCAGCCGGGCGAGTATGGCAGCCCGTGGGCCATCGGCGCGGCCGAGGGCGGCCACAAAGCGGTTCATTCCGATTTGGGAACGCTGGAGGATTTCAGGAGCCTGGTGCAAAAGGCGCGCGCGATGAAGCTGGAGGTCGCGCTCGATATAGCCTTCCAATGCGCCCCGGATCATCCTTACGTCACCGAAGGCAAACAATGGTTCCGCAAGCGCCCGGACGGTTCGATTCAATATGCGGAGAACCCGCCCAAGAAATATCAGGACATTTATCCGTTCGACTTCGAAGTGGAGGATTGGGAGGCCCTGTGGAAGGAATTGAAGAGCGTCTTCGAGTTTTGGATCGGGCAAGGGGTTTACATTTATCGCGTGGACAATCCCCACACCAAGGCATTTCCCTTCTGGGAATGGTGCCTTGGGGAGCTCAAACAGAAGTTTCCGCAACTGATCTTTTTGTCCGAGGCATTCACGCGTCCGAAGGTCATGTATCGCCTGGCCAAGCTCGGCTTCACGCAGTCTTACAATTATTTCCCCTGGCGGAACAACAAAGGGGAATTGACGGAGTATTTCACCGAACTGACCAGGAGCGAAGTGCGGGAATATTTCCGGCCAAACCTCTGGCCCAACACCCCGGACATTCTGCCGCAATACCTTCAATACGGCGGCCGGCCCGCCTTCATGGCTCGATTGGTCCTGGCAGCCACACTCGGTGCCAGCTACGGCATTTATGGCCCGGCCTTCGAGCTTTGCGAAAACCGGCCGCGCGCCATGGGCACGGAGGAATATCTCGATTCGGAGAAATACGAGATCAAACAATGGAACCTCGACGCGCCCGGCAACCTGCGCGAGTTGATCACGGCCGTAAACCGCATTCGACGCGAGAATCCCGCCCTGCACAGTGACGAGAGGCTTCACTTCCATCCGGTGGATAACGACCACCTGATCGCTTACAGCAAACAGACCGAAAACCTGGAGAATATCATTCTCACTGTGGTGAATCTCGACTCCCACCATGCGCAGAGCGGATGGGTGCACGTGGACCTGGACCGGCTGAAAATCGATCCGCACGACAACTACCAGGTGCATGACCTGTTGAGCGGCGCGCGCTACATGTGGCAGGGCTCGCGCAACTACGTCGAGCTCAACCCCAATTTCATTCCAGCTCACGTCTTTCGCCTGCGCCGCCGCGTCCGGACCGAACAGGATTTTGATTATTTCATGTAGGAAAAGCTTATGGGAAAAGCAAACCACGAACCGGCCGCCCTGGATAAGGACCCGCTCTGGTACAAAAACGGCGTCATTTACCAGTCGCACGTCCGGGCCTTTGCCGACAGCGACGGGAACGGAATCGGTGACTTCCGCGGCTTTACTGAAAAGCTCGATTATCTCCAGGACCTCGGCGTCACCGCCATCTGGCTTCTCCCCTTCTATCCGTCGCCGCTCAAGGATGACGGCTACGACATCGCCGACTACACGGGCATCAATCCCACCTATGGCAGCCTGGCGGATTTCAGGGAGTTCCTGCGGGAAGCGCATCGACGCGGCCTTCGTGTCATCACGGAATTGGTCGTCAACCACACGTCCGATCAGCATCCCTGGTTTCAAAAGTCGCGCCAGGCCAAGCCCGGCTCCAAACTGCGCGATTACTATGTCTGGAGCAACACCGCTGAGAAGTACAAGGACGCCCGGATTATCTTCAAGGACTTCGAGACGTCGAATTGGAGTTGGGACCCGGTGGCCAATGCCTATTTCTGGCATCGCTTCTACTCCCACCAGCCGGACCTGAACTTCGAGAATCCGCAAGTCCACAAAGAGATATTGCGAGTCCTCGATTTCTGGCTGGACATGGGCGTGGACGGCCTGCGCCTGGATGCGGTCCCCTATCTTTATGAACAGGAAGGGACCAACTGCGAGAACCTGCTTCAAACCCACGAGTTTTTGAAAAAGTTGCGCCGGCACGCGGATGAGAAGTACGGGGACCGGATGCTTCTGGCCGAAGCGAACCAATGGCCGGAGGATGCCGTGGCTTACCTCGGGTCCGGAAAAGGCGACGAATGCCACATGGCCTTCCACTTTCCGCTTATGCCGCGGCTGTTTATGTCGGTCCGCATGGAAGACCGCATCCCCATTGTGGACATCATGGAACAAACGCCGGCCATTCCCGAGACCAGCCAATGGGCGGTGTTTTTGCGGAACCACGACGAGCTGACGCTGGAAATGGTCACCGACGAAGAGCGCGATTACATGTACCGCATGTACGCGCGTGATCCGAAGGCGCGCATCAACCTGGGTATTCGCCGCCGCCTCGCGCCCTTGCTGGGCAATGACCGCAAGCGCATCGAGTTGCTGAACGCGCTGCTCTTTTCGCTCCCGGGCACGCCCGTCCTTTACTACGGCGATGAAATCGGCATGGGCGAAAATACTTATCTGGGCGATCGCAACGGAGTGCGCACACCGATGCAATGGAGTTCAGACCGGAACGCCGGCTTTTCCCGAGCCAATCCCCAGGCGCTTTATCTGCCGGTCATTGTCGATCCGGAATACCACTACGAGACGCTCAATGTGGAAGCGCAACAGGGGAATCCCCATTCGTTGTTGTGGTGGATGAAGCGGCTCCTGGCGCTGCGCAAGCGCTGGCGGGCATTCGGGCAGGGCACGCTCGAGTTCCTCCATCCCGAGAACCGGAAAGTGCTGGCTTATGTCCGCCGCTACGAGAACGAGTGCATTCTGGTGGTGGCGAACCTGTCGCGCTTTGTGCAGCCGGTTGAACTGGACTTGAGCGCCTTTCAAAACACCATTCCGGTGGAGATTTTTGGACGCACCCCCTTCCCACCCATCACCAACAAACCCTATTTCGTCACACTCAGTCCCCACGCCTTCTTCTGGTTCTCGCTGGAACCGAGCTTCGAAGGACTGGATATCACCCGCAAGCCGGACCCGGTCGCCGAAACTCTCAGAACGATCACGCTGGCGAAAGGCTGGGAAGATATCTTCGAAAACGCCCGCTCCCGGTCGGCTTTCGAAAACCTTTTGCAAGGCTACGTCCGCGAGCGCCGCTGGTTCGGCGCCAAAGCCAAAGAGATCAAGAACCTCGAGATCGTGGAGATGATTCCGATCCAGGCGGAGTCTGAGAAGGTTTACTTTTGTCTGATCAGGATCGATTACGTGCAGGGCGACCCTGATACCTATTCGTTGCCGATCGCATTTGCCG
>CAZCUL010000444.1:0-5086 GCA_964501475.1 uncultured Verrucomicrobiota bacterium
TCGGGGGCGCCGGAAGTGCCAATCAGGCCCACCGCCAGCGGCACGTTTTGCTGTTGTATCGCGGCAAGCAGCGCACCTTCGGCCGTGATCATTCCGACGTTGGCAACTGCCCCGCCATCGATGCTGTACTGCGCCGTCACAGCGCCGGTGGACGGCTCGACCTGCAGGAACAACACGACGTCGCCGCCGGAGCCCTGCGGACGGTCACCCACCGCGATTGCCACATCCAGCTGATCGCTGGTGGTGTCGTTCACTTCCTCGCGAAGTGTCAGCCCCGCCTGCGTCAGCACGAATTCGATGTAGTTGTCCTGGAATCCGGTACCGATGAATATGCCCTGCGAGGGCTGGCCATCGCCGGAATCGACTGTGAATGCATAGAGCTGACCTGGCTCGTTGAAGCCGAACATTCGCGACTTGACGACGAACGCTCCACTGCTCGTACCGACGTTGACTCCGTACTGGAATGCCTTTTCCTGGGTGTTCACGGCACCGGCCGCGGTACCGCCCGTCTGCTGGATGGTCACCGCACCGATGGCGCCGCCGAGAATGTCGTTAGGCCCGGTTCCCAGGTCCGGCCGGTCGATCCAGTTCAGCCAGTTTGGATTGGCTGCGCCGTTGTTCATCAGACCAGTCAGCCCGAGACCCCGGTAACCGAACAGGTCGCCCTCCGCATCGAGCTGATCCGAGAAGAGCTCATTGAGCTGCGGCAGGGCATGCGGCACACCGAGCTGGAATGGATCCACATTGTCGTTCAGTCCATCGCCGTCGTCGTCGGGATCGTTCAGGTTCGAGACTTTGTCGCCATCGAAGTCGTCGGGCTGGGATGCGCCGGAGCAGGGATCGGTGTCGTTATCTTCCTCGTCCTGATTGGTGAAGCCGTCGAAGTCGTTGTCGGCCTGCGGGTCGTAGCCGGGGTCGCCGGGCTCCACACAGATGACGAAATCGTTCGGCTCGAGAATGACGATGTTGCTGTTGAAGGTCGCTACCCAGATGGTGCCGGGGAAGATGTCCGAGTCGCCTTGGGCCGTGATGCCGAGGGGATTGCCACCCAGGCCGCTGACCCAATTCACGGTCAGAGTACCGAGCGTGCCGTCGACGTCGAGCTCGACACGATGCAGGTTGCCGCTGTTCTGTCCGGCGAGCAGGTTGCCCTGCAATTGCCCGCCGAAGTTGGAGGCCGTGTATTCGTCGATACCGTTGGTGTTGGTCGGCCAGGTGGTGACCGTGATGTCGTCCAGCGGATCGTCGAACGGATCGAACGCAGGGTTGGCGCTGTCGGGGTTATTGGCTCCCGGATGACGGAAGTCGGCGTTGGCGACGTCGATCTCCGATGCGGGCACCGGAGGCCAGTTTGCCGGCAGCGCCTTGCCCGGATCTGTGGCATCGGCCGTGCCGTTAGGGTCGAACGGCACGGTGCGGAAGTAGCCGTCCGTCTGGCCATCCCCGTCGGAATCTCCTGGATCACTGGTGTGGGACCCGCGCGTGTAGAGTCCGGCGTTGACGTTGGCGCGGACCGGCGACGGGTGCCCGCCATAGACACTGCCGAAAACGTAGGTAGAGATATCGGTCGTGACGAGGTTCAGGTGGTCGGCGTTGTTGACCTGCGGTTCGGCGTTGGCGACATCGGTTCCGTTGCTTCCCGGTTCACCGGCGCGATAGTTGTTGTTGACGTTCGCGGTCGCTTCGTTTTCCGGATAGCCACCCCAGCCGCCGTTTGCGCCGTTGTCGGTAACGTAGACGCCGCCGCTTTGTGTCACCACCAGGTCGTAGGTATTGCGGTATCCGGGCGAAAAAATCTGCACCGGGCCGCCCGACACGACCATGGCCATGTTGAGGCCGTCGTTGCCGCCCCACGGATCGCCAACGTCGATACCGTCGTAAGACGGTTCGTTCGGATCGACAATGCCGTTGACGTTGGGCCGGGTCGGATCATCCAGCGTCGGCAGATCGTATATATAAGAGCGGCCGGAAACCGGGTCCGTCAATACCGGCATGCTCTCCAGGACGTCGAGGTTGACGGCGATGACCGCTGCCGATAACGCGTACTCGGTAATGAACGCGAAGTTGGTCGACGGTGAACCGGCATTGGTGAGCCCCCCTATCGAAACGATCAGGTACCTCGTGCCATTGACTGAGACGATTTCGAGTCCATTGGGTGCGTGATTTTCTTCGGAACGTGGCAGACCGCGGACGATATCCACGGCGTCCCAACCGATTCCATTCCTTGTCAGTCGCGTGATGACGCCGGAATTCGTATCCAGATTGAGATCCCCGCCTGGCCCGCCGATGCGAGCGTCGCTGGATGTCACATAGACTTCGACGCTGCCTGCACCACCACCGACCGCGATACCTGTCACCTCACGGCTGTTGCCGGAATGCGGACTGCCATCGTCGTTGTGATTCGGAATGTTCTTGACCTCAAGAATGGTTTCCGAATCCGTTACCTCGTAATCGCCCGAAGTTTCGTCGCGAACGATGGTGAACGACTTGAGGGTTCCGTCGACCTGAGTGACGTAGAGGAGTCCATCAGGACCAAATTGCAGCGAAGTTCCGGAAGAGATCGACCCGTTCCCGGCGAAATCCAGCGTCTTCTGGTCAAAGGCAATTTGCGCGGACGCGATCGGGGCGATCAGCGCAGCCACGAGTCCAATAACAGCGACGCAACTAAATGGCCTCTTCCTGCTCACTTCCAGCATTGATTGCGTACCAGTTCGAATGTTTTTTTTGTTTTTGTACATTGCTGTTCCGCACTGATTGATGGAGTCAGGTATGCGACGGTAAGGTGCGACCGGAATCGAACCTGAATATCTCGCAGATTTCGAAACACAAAGAATGGATTAAACGATGCACCGGAATCGGTGGCCGCCACATGAATTGGACCGCAGCTAGTGAACTTTTCGACGGCCACGGCGCACTAAATTCGAGTGCCAGGGCCCGGATTACTACGAGTCGCTCTGTCTGTGACATCACCACTCTTTATTATTATTTGTTTGTTCTAATTATTGTTTTATCTTCGTTCCGTATAGCACAGGAACTCTCAGACCGGTGCCCGACTTTACGTAATCCCGCTAACAAGCAAAAACGAAGGCGATTCTTCCGCGATACATCAATCCACTCGCTCGAAATTTAGCGTTCGTGCGCCGATTTCTGGAGCGCTACCGAATGTTCTGTCGAAGCACTGCGTCCCTGAATATTGAAATTGCGAAGGAAAGCGTTCTGCTCAGCGGGGCGTTTGCATGTCCACGGACTTGCGTGCCTGCAACCGACGGTTGCGCCGGAAGCGGACTTATCAAGACAACCTTACCAAAAGCGCGATACTCAATTTCGAAAGGAGTCATAAACCGAATTGGGAACCGGTACTGACCAAGCCCCCAGCCCCGCAAGCCAGAGGCGCACTCGCGATCACGAATTGATTCTGAAACGCGAACCTCGCTCGGTTCGGCTTTTCCCGTTACGCAGCAATCTTGGCTGCCTCCCGGGCGGCCGTGAGATCTTCGGGAAGCTTGAGCACATTCTCGGCGCGAACCAGCGCGAGACGAGCGTGCCGCAGCGCGTGGTCGCGCATCGTAGAGTCCCCGGCCGCGGCCAGCGATGCCAGGGCCTTGAGTAGCCGCACGACCACTTCGATATTGCCCGCCCCGTCTCGGGCGATCCCGTTAAAAGCGTCGTCGAACATATCTGCCAGGGACAATTCCGGCACCGCAACGCGGTCGAACTGCACCTTGGACACGCCCTCCGCCTTGCCACAGTCGTTCCACATCACGAACAGGCGGATAAGGGCGCCCGTGACGCCGATGGCGGTCCCCGGATCATTGACCGCGGGCGAAAGCGCGCGACTGGCAATCTCCGAAAGGACCACCAGTCCGAACCGCGGATCCTGATCAAAGACCCTCGAGTTGCCAATCACGAACGTGGCAGCGATTGCTTCAGCGCCATTGTCGGACACACTGCCAGACGCATCACAACTGACCCACGCGACTGGACGGTTTGGCGTGCAGAAGGTGCCGGGCAACGCTGCCACAACAATCCTCAGTTGCGACTCAACCGCCTGCGCTTGCAACGCGGCGGTGTCAACCCGCTGTACATACCCGATGGATTTTCCGAAGACCGCCTCGGCCCCATCCGGGGGACTGATTGCAGCAATGCCCCCAAGGCGCGGCGCCGACTGTCGCGTCCGAATCGCCTCCCCGGCTGCAACCTCTACCTTGTCGATCGTATGTTCCAGCCGGCCGAGCCGGGCGATAGCATCAACCCACCGGATGAAGGTGATAATGATGACTGCGAGCACAACCATTGTCAGGGAGAACAGGATGAACTCACTGGCCCTTCCGACATAGAACCCGTTCATTAGCGCAACGAGCGCGACCACGCTGTAAATAAAGGCGCCGATGAATACCGAGAGTGCATTCTGCGAAATGTCATCGCCGACGATCAGCGAAAAAGAGCGGGGCGTTGCGGAACTACTTGCCGACGCATAAGCGGCCACCATCGAGGCCACGGCGAACGTGGCCATCATCAACATGCTCGACGCCATGATCTTCAGCAAAGTTTCGGTGGATTCCTTACTGATCTCCGGCAGGATTCGGCCGAGTTCGGCCGTGTCCAGGAGATTGGCAAGAAAAACAGCGCCAATGGACAGCACACTTACGATGAGCGGCTTGATCCATAACCGCTCGCGAAGACGCTTGATGACGAAACTGAGCTGATCCCACATCCTCGACTCTCCTGTAACATTAGCCGCTGCGTCGCTGAAAGCGCCTTCAACTGGTCTCCGCAGACGACGATGACGTTAAGAGATTCTCCCCAGGGGTCCAGGATCTGCGAGCTTGCTCTTTGATTTCCTCGGCTTCGCTTTGCAATCCGGCTTCAGCTTTGGTCGAGACTGCCTCGGGCTCCGCGGTCGGCTTTGCCACGGTTGGTTCGACTGCTTTCACGGCCCCTTCGCCTTCTATCATGCGTACAGGCACCCCGAGAGGGAACGTGACTTCGCGGGCTTCGTCCGGCAGCGAGATTCCCGAATCCTGGAAGGCCCGTTTGACGAGCCGAATGACGGACGATTTCACTTTCAACCAACTGTGTCGACCGC
>CAZCUL010000445.1:0-2834 GCA_964501475.1 uncultured Verrucomicrobiota bacterium
CTTTAACAACGGCCTCATGCCACCCGAGACAGCCCCACGAAAGCTGCCAGCGCACGAACGGAGCGGAATTGCCCCCGCACTTCCTCAGACCGACCGTCGATCGAGATGCCATACCGTTTCTGCAGAGCGACGCCCAACTCGAGAGCGTCGATCGAATCAAGTCCCAACCCGTCGCCGAACAGCGGCATCTCGGCGTCGATGTCGTCCGCTGTTACGTCTTCCAGATCAAGCGTGGAAATGATCAGGCGCTTGATTTCCAATTCGAATTCCAGATCCACCATGGTCGGGTTGGTCCATTTCGCTGCCTCTGTCGCTCGCCCAGAATGTCTTTCAACATCCGGTTGACGCGGCGGTTGTTTCTGCTGAGCGCATCGCCTTTGACAATGACGTCCCCCGGAACCACGTCCTCGGCGACCCGGAGTGTCCAATGTGGCCGACTGGCGGGAACCTGATGCCATTTGTCCTTCTTCGTCAGGGTCGCCGGCGCCACGTCGATGATCACCGGTGTAAATGCCTTGCCACTTGCGGCGATGACGGAAGCGGCGCCGCGCTTGAGTTTCAACATGCCGCCCGGCGCCGTTCGGGTCCCTTCCGGAAAAATCACCAAGGAATGGCCCCTGGACAGCGCCAAGACGCAATCATCCACCAGGCGAATCGGATCGTTGTTGGGGATGTAGCCGGTGGCGTGCATGACTCCCATGACGAAGGGATTGCGCCAGTGGCTGCTCTTGACGACGCACAGCGTGTTCGGCATGCGGGAGATGATGAAAACGACGTCGATCAATGACGGATGGTTTGCCACTACCAGCAACCCATGCCGGTTCAGCCGTCCACCATGCTCCCACTCGTAGCTGAGCACGCCCAAACTCTTCATCAGCCAGATGAACAAAGCGAAGCAGCGCCCCACCACGATCTGGCACTGCCGCTGCGCCACCTGTCGATTCGTCCTGAGGAGGTGGATCAGCGGGAACACGAAAGCGCCGATGACGAGGCCGCCAATGCCGAAGACTGCGAAGCTCACTGCCGTGCCGAGCTGCCGCCACGCCTGATCAAGCCGCTGCATGGTATTTCCATGACCACTCCAGGCGCCCGCAGGGCCGGCGGTATCCTCTCGAGTACCCGAGCAGCAACTGCAGCAGGTCCCGGATGCCTCCGCCCCTTGTGGCGCAGTCCTGGCAACCTCCGCCCGCCATCCAGCCCACGCTGAGCGTTTCCTTCGGCTGCCCCCCTGCACGCGGTAGAGCCAGGCGCAGCGCCAGGGCGAATCCACCCGTTGGCACGCTGTCGTCCTGTTGATATGCCAAGGGCAGCGGCTGATCGGCAAACACCATCAGGACATCGTCGGTCTCATTCGAGGCCAGCAGCATCCAGCAATCCAGGACAGCCATCTCCAGGCTATCCGGACCGGCCGCGATCGCCCCGGAATGGCCAGTCAGTCCCTGTACCATCGTGCAGACGCCCGCACCGGTGTTGTGCACCGACATGCTGAATGCCGCCGGCGATAGCGGCTCTCCTTTGGCAAGTGCGGACAGCAATTGATAGGTCACCGCGTACTCCCCATAGCGCGAGGAGAAGACCAGGTGCGGAGAGCCCGGGATCGCAACCAGCGACTGATGCGCCACATTCAACGCCATCCTGGACAGTCGGCTGAAACGCCGGCGCTGAAGTGCCGGCAGAAACTCAAGGCTGGGAGAAGCGTCGGGGTCCGCGACAGCTGCGCCCTCGAATAGGGCGATCCACTTCTCGCGCGTGGCGACGCCACCGCTCCAAGCAGCCCAGTGGCTGATTTCCAGCGAAACCCGCTGTTCAGCAGACAACATTATCCGCATTCTTTCTGCAGCACCCGGGCACGATTTGCCAGAGCATGAGGAAAGATGTCAATGCTGTTGATCCGGATGGCATCCATTCGGCGGCTAGTCTTGCAATCAAGACGGGGGGCGGAGGCTATTCTGCGGCGAAAAAATAGCCGCCAGACCAGAGGAACACGCCCCCGGAGCTTGGGCGATGCGGTCCGCGAGAACCTTTCTGGACAAGAATAAAAGGATCGGGCGGCGTGACGCCCGAATCAACACCTCCGCGGCAGCGTCTTGTATCGTTAAAAGCATTACGGTGATCACCAAGCAGGCCTGCAGCAAACTGAAGTCTCCGACACGGGCAAGTCTCGGTTCCCGCTCCTTGCAGGCGGCTTCGGCACGCTGTTCGAGAACGCCGAGAATCAATTCCGCGCCTATCTCGGCCGAGCCTTCCCGCGCGCCACGGACGCGGGAATCGGCCGATACCGCCGCCGAACCTTGATCCACTGCACGCTATGGCTTCGCCGGACCAGGAAACAGTTCGTTGACAAGCTCAGTAATCTTCTCATCGGCTTTGATGAATTTTTTCATATTGCCACCACCTCCACGCGAATCGTAGACAGCTTGGCCGGCTCGCATACCGTTTCTGTAAACAACGATTTCAGCATATGAGAGGTAGAGTGCCAGATCCCAGCTCCAAAGGCCTGTGTATGTAGACACTGCTGGGCATCGATTTGTCCCGTATTTCGAAGGAATCTGCTTGATGCGATAGCCTTTGCTGCCAAGCACGCGAACATAAGTATCCAGGAAACCAGGGCGAACATCGGGATTAACGACAATGCATACCTCGCTCAGGCCATCGCTCGCGACCGGTCTCACTGATTGACTGATTGTGCAGCCAGTCAGGAATGTAACCGCACAAATAACAACGCTCGAAACCAATCTCACGACATTGCCTCCAGATAGTAAACGATGAGAAAGCGGACGATGGGGTGGCTGCTGGAGCGGCCTGAAACGTTGTGTCTATGATTATCTTCCAGT
>CAZCUL010000446.1:0-6831 GCA_964501475.1 uncultured Verrucomicrobiota bacterium
GACTTCACGGTTGGTCAGTTGCAACACACGATTCCGCTCCGCTTCATTGACGAGGTAGATGAACGGCACGCCGTACGAACGGGCGAGAATCGCAACGTGCGAGTTGGCCGTCGAGGGTGCCAACGAAATGATGCCGGCGACGTAGGGCAGTTCCGCAGGAATGCCGTCGGTGACCAGGATGTCTTGCGGCCGAAGCTGCCCGCTCGCGTAAGCCGTGTCGACATTGGTGGCTGCAACAAAGACCAAGCGGCCCAAGGACCACCCTCCTGAATAGCAAGTGTCACCCACCGCCCACCGCTCCGAAGTTGCGATTGGGATTCCATTGGACGCGAAGTAGGCCCGGTTGGCGTTCGCCGAAGCAAACTGCTCAAATGTCGGAATGTAGAACACCTGCGCGCTGAGCTGTGCGACAACTGTGGATTTCACCAACTCAATGAGATCCCGGGCTGTCTCAGGTGGAATCTCGTCCCGGCTGACAAACTGAATGCCATACTCTGCGGCGTGCAAAACCTTTGGATACAGGACCGTTCCGATCCATGCGCGGCGGTTCGTGGCAAACAGCGTCTGGCGATTGAAATCAGCCGGACTGACTCCCCGAAATGGCTGTAGATGCGTTACAGCGAAGTCGTAGTGAAACGGAAAATCGTCGGAACTGTAAAAGACCCGCGCAGGTTCGTTCGTGACGATAATAAACTTGATCCATTCCTCATTGCCACCCAGGAAACGACCGACAAGAAAATCGTCCAAAGGAAAATCAACCTGATTCTTCCAGTCGTTCGTCGATTGAAGTGGAACCGTGTTGAATCGGTAAAAGCGCTGCAATTCGTTGGTCGAGCCAAGATCCAAAAAAGTGAACGGGGATGGATTGGTGCCGAAATCCTTCCTGCGCGGGTGCATGACAGCAAGTTGCGTCCAGTCGTTGAGGTTGGGCGAGGCCTCCAGCGTGAGGACAGAATGATACGGCGCTTCGCCATCCACGCGCCACCAACCGTTAGTCTCGCGTCGCAGCGACTGGAAACGAGATTCCGCAGAAAAGCCGCGCTGATCAAAGAACAGGATGCTGAACAGGAGCAAAAAAAACAGTTGTTCGGTGCGCTGCTTATATTTTGGAGAATGTGGCATTTTCCACCGGCGTTTGCGCGTCGTTTGATTTCTTCGACCCTCCTGGTGTTACGGCGGCACGGGAACGCGCTGCTCGACGCCGCGAAAGAAACGAATGCTGTTGGTTAGCTCCAGGCCCAGAACACGAACCTCGCCATTGGTCAGTTCCAAAGAATTTGGAATCGGCTCCCAAACACTCTGCGGCGACAGATTTGTGGCGGCAAGCACGCCGATGCCGGAGAGTCGTTCACTTACAATCGGGCTGCCATCGACATTCCTGAGTATCAATTCATACCCTTCGCTAAAGAGTTTGGTGAACCCGAGGCTCAGGGGTTGCGGCCAGGAGGGTGAAAACTCCGAGGTGTTTCCGAGCGGATCGGTGGCGGTCGCGGTGACATAGAAATCCCCAAGCGAAAACGGGAGTGTCACATCAAACGTTCCATTGCCAGTCCCGTCAGTCGTGATGCTCGCGCTGCCCAGGTAACGCGCGCCTTCGCCGTGGCCAGAGATGTCGCCCTCGTTGTTCCCGTAGAAATCGAGCGCGTATTGTGTATTCGACTGACTGTTTAGCCACCCTTGAATCGCTGTGGTTATCGAGCCAATGATCACGTTCGTAATCAGCGGGAAATTCTGCAACTGATTGGCACCGACATCCGAATCACCAATGTCGTTTACGGACACACCGGATGGGAAAAGGTCGATGCCAAGTCCGCCGTTGGAGAATATCTTGTTACCGCGAATGGAGTTTTCGGATGACAGCACGTGAACGCCGCCAGAATGGTTGAAAGCAATGACGTTGGCTTCTCCAGCGTTTGTCCCTCCGATGTGGGAGCTGGTGAATTGAATCAATACGCCCCATCCCTGGTTGCCAAAGTTTCCAGTTCCTGTGAGATCAGTTCCGATCCAGTTTCCCAACACTCGATGCGCGATGCCTCCGTCAAACGTGATGCCATGTCCGAGATTTCCTGAAATGATGTTGCGATCCGCTGGCGTGACACCGCCGATAAGAACGTTCTCCGCGTCGTCGTCAAAATGGATGCCGTCGAACTGGTTGTTGTAGATAAAACATCCCTTCACAACGCAATTTTCATGCACGTGGACGCCGTGGCCCGGAGAATTCGAAATGCGCAATCCGCGCAGGACAACATTCCGGCCAAGTCCCAATCCGGTGCTGAAGTTATCCAGGAATGAACCATCCAGTTCGATCAGCCAATTCGCGTTATTGCCATTGGCAACTGTGTTGGGACTGGCGCCCGGTTGCGTAAAACCATCAATGATCGCCGGTTCACTAATGCTAAGCCGGGAAAGTGGTCGGATGATTTTCAGGCCGTTTCCAGGGATGTTGAAAACAATGATGTTGGTTGCTGCGTCCTGGTCAGCGTCCAGCAACGCCTGGCGAAGCGAACCCGGGCCGGAGTCATTCGTATTCACCACGGTATTCGTAGTTGGTCGAGCTTCAGCAAGCTGGCACAGTGAAAATTCAGATGTATTGCCGAACGGATCCGTTGCCGTCGCGGTCAGATATTGCCCCGGGAGCATGGACGAAACGATGACATCGAAGTTTACATCCCCGTTGGAATCGGTAATCACGCTTACACCGCCCAGATACCTCTCGCCTTCGCCGTAGCCCGAGACATCGCACTGCGTGTTCGCATAGAAATAAAGGCTGTATGATTTATTGGGCCGGCTGTTCAGCCGCCCTTGAATGACCGTTCCGAATCCGGTGACCACATTCGTGATGATCGGGAAATTTTGGAGCTGATTTGCGCCAACATCGGCGTCACCAACATCATTAGGTCCCGCACCAAACGGGCCCAAGACAATCCCGGGCCCGCCATTCGAGAAAATGCGATTGCCAAGGATTAAATTGTTCGTGCCATCTGCCACCTTCACTCCTCCAGCAGAATTGTATGCAATCGTGTTGGCCGCTGAGTGTGGCTCTCCAATCGTGCTGCCCCAGGTTCCTTCTTGGATAACAACACCCCAGTTTTGATTTCCAAGATTTGTCGTTCCCGTCGTGTCAGGGCCAATGAAGTTGCCAATAACCTGGTTCGTTTTGCCTCCGTCGTCCAAAAGCACGCCTATGTCCTGATTCGCAGAGATAACATTTAGATCGGCTGGGACCAGCCCTCCTACTCGGGCGCCTTCGTTACCAAGAATCCTGACCCCCCAGCGATTGCTGTAAATGAAACAGCCGGAAACGCGGCCGCCGTCACCCAGGCCTTTAACTCCGAAGCCGCTGAAGTTCGCAATGCGCAGCCCCCGTACGAAGATTCTCGCAACATGAGTCTCAAATCCATCTTGGTCATCTCCAGCAAAGGCGCCGTTGACCTCAATGAGCCAGTTTGCGTTGTTGCTCGTTGAAGAGGTGTTGGCAGTCGCACCCGGCTGAGTAAAACCGTCGATAGTCACCGATTCGGTGATCACCGGCAGAGCGGATTGCAACCTGATCACCTGCAGGCCGCTGCCTGGAATGTTAAAGATAATCCGGTTAGTGCCGGAATTTGTTCCGTTGGAATCCAGAACGGCCTGACGAAGCGACCCGGCGCCAGAGTCATTTGTATTCACGACGGTAAACGTCCCCCCTGAGAACGTGGCCAACTGGCAAGGCGAAAATTCCGATGTATTTCCCAACGGGTCTGTCGCCGTAACAGCAAGATAATGTTGCTGGCTGGTTGGCAGAACGACCTGAAAATTCGCATTCCCATTCGCGTCAGTCGTCACGCTAGCATTACCCAGGTACGATTCGCCTTCACCGTAACCAGATGGGTCGCATTCTGTGTTGGCGTAGAAATCGAGTGCGAACTGCGTATTCGAACGACTGTTCAACGACCCTTGAATGGTTGCGGTCGTCGAGCCGATGACTGCGTTCGTGATGAGCGGGAAATTCTGCAACCTATCGGTGTCACCGGAGTCATTGACGGTTACGCCCGGGATAAAGCCCAGGTCAATCGCCAGTCCGCCGTTAGAAAAAATACGATTTCCTCGAATGGAGTTATTCTCGCCCAGGAAAGACTCTACTCGCACCCCACCAGAAACGTTAAAAGCGATAACATTCCCTTCACTAGGAAGTACACCTCCGATCTGGGTATCGACCACGTGGTCAACAATGTGAATTCCCCAGCCTTGATTCCCAAAAGTTCCGGTTCCCGCGATGTCGGTTCCGATGAAGTTGCCGACCAGCCGGTTGAGATCTCCATCGTCACTCAAAACGACCCCTGCTCCAAAGTTTCCGGAAATCACGTTGCGATCTTCAGGGGCAGTGCCTCCGACCAGAATGAGATCATCTTCATCTATTTGGATACCACCCAACTGGTTCCCGTAAACGAAACAACCAGCAATACTGCAACTGTCGCTATTCACCTCAATGCCGTAACCCGAGAAGTTTGAAATACGTAATCCACGCACAAGGATGTGCCTGGCACCAAGCCGCAAACCGCTACCATTCGGACCAGCCGTCCCATCATCCAACTGAATCAGCCAATTCGCATTGTTGCCGTTGGAAAGCGTATTGGCGCTCGCGCCCGGTTGCGTGAAGCCATCAATCGTAACCGCACGGGTCATCGATGGGAGCGCGGAGAGCAATTTAATCACGCGCACACCACTGCCAGGGATGTTGAATGCGATGGCATTGGTAGCAGCAGTGGCATTGGAATCGAGAATGGCCTGGCGAAACGAGCCAGCACCGGAGTCATTCGTGTTTATTACGGTGAACGTCGCGGCTGACACCGTGAGCGCGAGACAGGGCACGACGAGAATGTAAATCAGAAGTTTCATAGGCGTTGGTTAAGCGGTTAAGGGAGATCCGACAATCAGTGGAGAAGTGGAAGCGGCCTTCGGAGTGTCGCGAACAACCATCCGGCGCTGGCCTGTTTGCTTTGGATCGTGAAGTTCCACAATATACGCAATTCGCCTGTTCATGACGACGATTCGGTGTCGTCACCTTCAATTGGACGACGTGTGTAGTCAATGGCTTTTTTGTAAACTCTGAACTGGCGGCGTGGCCGCCGCCCTTAACCTCTTGCCGTGAAATTGAACCCGACGCCCTTATGGCGAGGCACTTGGCTTCACCGCCGGTTGGAAGGCACGCATAGCGGACGCCCAAGTGTCCACCTGCTACCTACGGAAAAAGTGCGGAACTTTACAAACTTCCGACGGTCTCAGAATTGAAGTTGAAAACCTGACTCTTCCAGGTACTCGATTTTGACTGGTGAATTCGCACGGCCGGACCGGTGAAGACCAATGCAACGGCAAGGATTCCAATTGTTCGCTTCATTCCTGAGAACAATTCGACCGCTTTTCCGTGTTTATTTCAGAAGTCTGTCGATCACGCTCGAACTATCCATGAACGCATCGCGCTTCACGCCCATGGCGCGCAGCATCGTCAGCAACACGTTCGACAACGGCGTGCTGTCGATCTCAAACTTCAGATGCGACCCGTGCCTGAGGCCGAGCTTGCTCCCGCCGGCGAGCAACAATGGAAGGTTTTTGGGCGAGTGGCCGCCGCCTTTGCCGTTATTCATGCCGGAGCCAAACATCACCATCGTCTGATCGAGCAGGTTGCCCTCTGCTTCGCGCGTGGCCTGGAGCTGTCCCAGGAATCGGGCCAGTTTGCTGACGTGGAACCGGTCGATGGCTGCGAGCTTCGCCAGTCTCTCGGCGTCGCCGTTGTGATGGGAAAGTTCGTGATGGTCTTCGCCCTGTCCACCGAATCCCCCTGCTTCGCGCGACCACTCAAAGGTGACAACTCGCGCGGTGTCGGTCTTGAAGGCGAGACAACAGAGATCCAGCATGACATCGAGCCACACCGGACGATCGTGACGGTCCGGCACGGCATTCAACCGCAAACCGTTGCGCGAGACTTCCGGCTTGGGAATGTCCACCCAACTCTGTAGGCGCTGGACGCGTTCCTCCGTCTGCCGCACTGAGCCAAGATACTCTTCGAGCTTTTCCCGATCCGTCTGACCCAGGCGACGACTGAGCGAGTTAGCCTCGCCCAGAACTTCGTCGAGAATGCTGCGATGCTCCGCATAACGCCGCAACGTAGCCTCGCGTGCCGCTTGACCTTCTGGCGCGAAGAGTCTCTCAAAAAGGCGTTCCGGCTTGTTTTCAGCGGGCAATGGCGTACCCGTGCGGTCGAATGCCAGCGTCGCTGAATGTCCGGCGGCACCCGTGCCCGTGCCATCACTCAACTCCAGAGACGGAAAACGGGTCTGCTTGCCGTGGAGTTCGGCGGCAATCTGATCGACCGAAATCGAATTCTGATAATCCTTGCCCGGAGTTCCTTCCAGATTGGCGCCTGTGAGCCAGGTGTCCGCGCCGAAGTGGCCTCCTTTCGAGTTCGGATGGCCGAGGCCGGTCAAGACCGTGAAGTCATCGCGGAATTGCTTCAGCCCCTCCAAGGTCGGTGAGATCGTCCAGGTTGGTCCAGCGTCCTTCGGAATCCACTGGTCTTCGTTCACGCCATTTGGGATGTAACAGAAGATCATCCGTGGCCGAGCTACCGCGGACGCGGAAGATGCTGCCCCAAAAGCAGTCCGTGGCAACATTGCTTCCAAAAATGGCAGCGCGAGGCAAGCGCCCGTGCCCCGTAGCATCGCCCGGCGACTCATCGGTTTTCGATTGAGGATGTGCATGGTTTGACCTTTCGTTTGATTACTTTGAACGGAACGCCTCCGAGCTGACGATGTGATGAATCAGGGATCGGAGCGTGTGTTGGTTTTCTTTCAT
>CAZCUL010000447.1:0-12979 GCA_964501475.1 uncultured Verrucomicrobiota bacterium
GATTGTCATCACAGGCGCTTCCAGCGGTTTCGGCGCGGCTGCAGCCCGCGCCTTTGCCGCCGAAGGCGCCAGCGTCGTCCTGGGCGCCCGCCGTGTCGATCGGCTCGAAGAAGTCGCGGCCACGGCGCAAAAGGCCGGAGCGTCCGCCGCACACTGCCACGCCCTGGACGTGGCGGAAACCTCCAGCGTGCAGGAGTTCGCGCAGTGGCTGCGCGGCCTGACCGGCAAAGTCGATGTGCTGATCAATAACGCCGGGGGAGCCAAAGGCGTGGACACCGTGGCCGAAGGCAAGGATGAGGATTGGGAGTTCATGGTTCAAACCAACGTCCTCGGCGTCATGCGGGTCACTCGCGCTCTTCTGCCGCTCATGGTCAAGAACCCGGGCAGCTCCATCATCAACATTGGCTCCATTGCCGGCCGCACGGCCTACGAAGGCGGGTCCGTCTATTGCGCCGCCAAAGCCGGCGAACTTCAAATCACCCGCGCGCTTCGGCTGGAATTGAACGGCACCGGCGTGCGCGTGGCCACCATCGATCCCGGCTTTGCCGAAACCGAGTTCTCACTGGTCCGCTTCAAGGGCGACGCCAGTCGCGCCAAAAAGGTTTACGACGGCATGGAACCCCTCACTGCCGATGACGTCGCCGAAGCGATCCTCTGGGTCGCCAGCCGCCCGCCCCACGTCTGCATCGATGAAATGGTCATCAAGCCCACCGACCAGGCCGCCATTCACAAGGTTTACCGCCGAACGCAGAAGTAAAGTGCAACCTTTTGCATCAGGTGATGCAAAAGGTTGTTTTTGCTCTTTTGCCGCTGCTTCGGGCATGCTGAGTTTGATGCAACCGAAAACGGAGGAGTTCCTCAATGTGCTGTTGTGGACCGCAAACATGATGGCCCGGCCGACATTCCGCAATCTGACCGATTCCTACGAGTCCTGGGCCTACCGCAACGGCCTGCTACGCCAGGTCGCAGCGCTGGAGAGCCGTCAGCTCGTCGAGCGTGATCTCCGGTCGTTGAGCGACCGCCTTTATCGGCTCACCGAAAAGGGTCGGCTGCACGCTCTGGGCGGACGCGATCCCTCACTCCAGTGGTCGCGCCACTGGGACGGGCGTTGGCGTCTCGTGCTGTTCGACGTCCCAATGGAGCACCATTCCCACCGGAGCCGATTGCGGCGCTATTTACGAGGTCAGGGCTTTGGTTGCTTGCAAGGCAGCGTATGGGTGACACCTGATCCGGCGCGTGGCGAGCGCGAAATCCTTTCGAAGGGCAAAGTGAACGTGAACTCGCTTCTCTTGCTGGAAGCGCGACCCTGTTCCGGAGAAAGCGATGAGGAGATTGTCGCAGGGGCATGGGATTTTGCGCTGATAAACCAATACTACGCCAGGCATCTCAACGTGCTGGATCGACATCCTCGGGGGCGGCTGCAAGACATGGCTTCCGCCCAAAAACTTCAACGATGGACCGGGGAAGAGCACCAGGCGTGGCTGAACGCAGTCGAATCGGATCCGCTTTTGCCGAAACAACTGCTCCCGGACGATTATCTCGGACAGAGGGCATGGGAGAGGCGGATTGCGGTGCTCCGCCACGTCGGCGAGCAGTTGCGGACATTTCAGGGATGACTGGGCCTTGACAACCTTTTGCATCACCTGATGCAAAAGTTCGTTCGGGGGATTTAATCTTTGGGTTTTTCTGAACTGCACCTTCTGCTATGGTAAATGTCTTGATGAATCGGCTCCCTCCGGCAATCCTGGGCTTGTTGTTGGTTCCGGCTGCCAGCCTTTGCGGCGCTGAAACCAAATTCGCCCTCGCGCCCGTTCGAGCGTTGGTGGGAGAATACTGCGCTGACTGCCATGACTCCGACGGCCTTAAGGGCGACCTGGATTTGATGTCCATCCTTTCCGACGATCTGACGCGCCACCCGGAGACATGGGAGAAGGTGATTCGTCGGTTGCGCACGCGGCAGATGCCCCCAGCGAAACGGAAACTGCGGCCGAGCGAGCCGGAATATGCGTCCACTGTGGCCGCGCTCGAAGAAGCGCTCGACGCCGCGGCCACCGCCCAACCAAAGCCCGGCCGCACCGAAACCGTCCGTCGCCTCAACCGCACGGAGTACCAAAACGCCATCCGCGATTTGCTCGCGCTGGACATCGATGCGGCGGCGCTCCTGCCGGCCGATCCGGCAAGTCATGGATTCGACAACATGGCCGTCGGCACTTTGTCGCCCACCCTCCTCGACCGTTACATCACCGCCGCCCAGAAGATCAGCCGGCTGGCGGTCGGGGGCGCTCAGCGCGTTCCGGGCGGAGATACCATCCGCATCCAGCCCGACATTACGCAGGAGCAGCGGGTGGAAGGGCTGCCCTTCGGGACTCGCGGTGGAACGGTGATTCCTTACACGTTTCCTCAGGACGGCGAATACGACATTGCCATTCGGCTGGCGCGCGACCGCAACGAGGAGGTCGAAGGCCTCAACGAACCCCATCAACTGGTCGTGCTGCTGGACCGCAAGCGGGTCCGGTCCTTCACGGTAAAACCGCCTCGATCCGGAGAGGGCCACCAGGGCCTGGACGCTCACCTCAACTTCCGGCTCCAGGTGCAGTCGGGCCCGCACCACCTCGGCGTCACCTTCCTGAAGAACCCCGCATCGCTGTTGGAAACGAAACGCCAGCCTTACGAGGCGCACTTCAATTACCACCGTCATCCGCGCATCGGGCCGGCCATTTATCAAGTATCCATCACCGGTCCCTACGACCCGCGCGGCCCGGGTGAGACGCCCAGTCGGCGCCGCATCTTTATTGCCGAGCCGAAATCAGCGGTGGAGGAGGAGGCGTGTGCCAAAAGGATCCTTTCGGGGTTGCTGCGCCGGGCCTGGCGCCGCCCCGTCACGGACAAGGACGTTGCGCGAATCATGCCCCTGTTTCATGAAGGGTGCCGGGAGGCAGGTTTCGAGCCGGGCATTGAAGCGGCTTTGAGCGCCATTCTTGTCAGCCGCGAATTTCTGTTCCGCGTCGAACAGGAACCGGCGGGCCTGGCAGCGGGCGCGCCGTATCACCTCAGCGATCTCGAACTGGCTTCGCGATTGTCGTTCTTCCTTTGGAGCAGCATCCCGGATGATGAATTGCTCGACCTAGCTGAGCGCGGGAAACTCAGCCAGCCCGATCTCCTGGCCCGGCAGACACGTCGCATGCTCGCCGATCCCCGGTCTCAATCGCTCGTCGGCAACTTTGCCGGGCAATGGCTCCACCTGCGGAATCTCGACGCCATCGCGCCGGACGCGCGGTTGTTCCCGGACTTTGATGACAACTTGCGCCAGGCGATGCGGCGCGAAACGGAACTGCTCTTTGACGAAGTCCTGCGTCAGGATCACAGCGTGCTCGGTCTGTTGAACTCGGATCACACCTTCCTGAACGAGCGCCTCGCCAGACATTACGGCATCGCCCACGTCTATGGCAGCCACTTCCGGCGGGTCGCACTCGGGTCCGATAGTGTTCGCGGAGGTTTATTGCGCCATGGCAGCATTTTGACGGTGACCTCCTACGCCACCCGCACTTCTCCGGTGATTCGCGGGAAATGGATTCTGGAAAACCTCATTGGCACCCCGCCACCGCCGCCCTTGCCGGATGTGCCGGCGCTGGATGACAGCGCGGTATCCTCCAGCTTGCCGGTCCGCGAACGCCTGGCCGCGCATCGGGACAAGCCCGCCTGCGCAAGCTGCCACGAGTTCATCGATCCTCCGGGTTTTGCGCTGGAAAATTTCGATGCTGTGGGCCGATGGCGCACTTTGGAGGAGGGCAAGCCCGTGGACGCTTCGGGCGGACTGCCGGATGGGAGCGCGTTTGTGGGAGTGAATGGCTTGGAGGATGGGCTGTTGCATCGCCCTGAAGTATTCGTGGGAACGCTCACCGAAAAACTGCTCGCCTTTGCCCTTGGCCGCAGCCTGGAATACTATGATGCTCCGGCCGTGCGCGGGGTCATGCGCGCCGCACGCGCCGAGGATTACCGCTTCTCCTCGATTGTTCTTGGAATTGTCAACAGTGTGCCGTTTAAAATGAGACAAAGCCTATGAGCACGTTTATCTCTCGAAAAACCCTTCCCCGCCGCACCTTTCTCCGCGGCATGGGGGCAACCCTCGCGCTGCCTCTCCTCGACGCCATGGCCCCTGCCCTGACCGCCCAGGCGAAAACCGCTGCCGCCCCGGTGCGCCGGCTGGGTTACATCTTCATGCCAATGGGCGCCGACCTGTCACGCTGGATTCCCGCCGATGGCGACAAGCTGGACCAGCTTTCGTTCATCCTCGATTCCCTCAAGCCGGTGAAGGAACAGGTGACGGTCGTGACGAACATGGAATTGAAGAACGCTTATCCCGGCACGCACGCGACGTCGAACTCCGCCTTCCTCAGTTGCGCGCGAGCAAAGCACACCGAGAGCAACGACTATTACCTTGGCACGACCGTGGACCAGATCGCGGCGCGGCAGCTCGGCCGCCACACTCAACTGCCGTCGCTCGAGCTGGCCATGGACATGATGCAGACCGTCGGCCAGTGCGATAATGGCTACGCCTGCGTGTATCAAAACAATCTTTCCTGGTCCTCCCCCACCACCCCGCTGCCGGCCGAGGCGCATCCGCGAATCGTCTTTGAAATGCTCTTCGGCGAGGGCGGCAGCAAAGCCGCCCGGGAGGCCGCCCTCCGCAAACGCGCCAGCCTGCTCGACTTCGTCAAGGACGACCTCGCCCGCCTCAACCGCGAACTCGGGCCTTCCGACCGCGAGAAGGTCGGTCACTACCTCGAGAGCGTCCGCGAAGTCGAACGCCGCATTCAGAAAGCCGAAGCCGGCGTGGCGGAAAGCCCCCTCCCCGATCTCGACCGGCCCGTGGGCGTGCCCCCCGCCTACGCGGACCATGCCCGCTTGATGTTTGAGCTGCAGGTGCTGGCGTTTCAGGGCGACGTCACACGCGTTATCACCTTTCAGCTCGCCCGCGAGACCAGCAACCGCACGTATCCCGAGATCGGCGTGCCCGATCCGCATCATCCCCTCTCCCATCACGGCAACGATCCCGAGAAGATCGCGCGCATGGCCAGAATTAATCGATTTCACGTCTCCCTCTTCGCCGAGTATCTGGAGAAACTCAGGGCCACGCCCGACGGTGACGGCTCGTTGCTCGACCACACGCTGCTCCTTTACGGCAGCGGCATGGGCAATCCGAACGTGCACGACCACACGAACCTTCCCATCATCGTGGCCGGTGGCGCTCAGCAGGGTATGAAAGGCGGCCGGCACCTCAGATTCGATAAACCGATGCCGCTTGCCAACCTGCACCTCACGCTCCTTGACAAGGCTGGCGCGCGTCTCGATCAGTTTGCCGACAGCACTGGCAAGATGGATGAGCTGTTCGAGCCGTTGAGCGTTTAGGTATCCGGCAGCTCCATGAACAGAGCGCACAGCAACCTCGGCCCGCCATCGGCGTGCCTCTGCCTGCGGAGCACAGGCCGAAGCGGCTGGAACGTGTCGCGGCCGGGTCTTCCACATCACCTGCGCTTCATCTTCGCATTTGCGGCCGTCATATCCCTGGCCTCTGCGCCACTTTCATTCGCGGCCAACTCTCCTCTCGCTGACGCCGCAGAGAAGGCCGAGTGGAAACAGGTTTATCTGTTGCTCGAAGAACGCGCCGACGTGAACGCGCCTCAGGTGGACGGCGCCACGGCCCTGCATTGGGCCGCACATCATGACGACCTATCCGCCCTCGAGGCGCTGCTGGCGGCCGGCGCGAATGCCTCCGCCACGAACAACTACGGCATTCCGCCTCTAAACCTCGCTTGCGTGAATGGCAACGAGGCCATCGTCCGCGCCTTGCTCGACGCCGGCGCCGACCCGAACACCACATTGCGCGGCGACGAGACTGTCCTGATGACCGCGGCACGCACCGGACGCGTCGGTCCCGTTCAGGCGCTCCTGGAACGCGGCGCCAGGGTGGGCGCCACGGACCGCAAAGGTCAAACCGCCCTCATGTGGGCTGCAGCCGACGGCCACGCCGAGGTGGTCGAGTTGCTTATTCAGGCCGGCGGGGACATTCATCAGCGCCTTAAGTCCGGTTTCAACTCATTCCTTTTTGCAGCGCGCAATGGCCATGTCGAAGTCGTTCGCAGCCTGCTCAAGGCCGGCCTAGATGCCAATGAAGCCATCGAGACTGAAAAAGGCGGCGGCCGCGCGCCGGACAACGGCACGAGTGCCCTGCTCCTCGCAGTCGAGAACGGTCATTTCGAGCTGGCCCTGGAACTGGTAAAGGCGGGAGCCGATCCGAACGACCAGCGCTCCGGATTCACTCCGCTCCATGTGGTCACCTGGGTTCGCAAGCCGAACCGCGGAGACGATGAATCCGGCATGCCTCCACCCTACGGTTCCGGCAATCTGACCAGTCTCGACTTCGTTCGGAAAATCGTGGCCCGCGGCACCGACGTGAACGCGCGCTTGAAGAAGGGCGAGTCCGGCCGGGGCAAGCTGAACAGAACGGGCGCTACACCGTTCCTGCTCGCTTCCAAAACCGCCGACATCGAATTGATGAAGCTTCTCGTCGAGCTGGGCGCGGACCCGTTTCTGCCGAACGCGGACGGCGCGACTGCTTTAATGGCTGCGGCGGGAATCGGTTGCCTCGCGCCGACCGAGGAAGCCGGCACTGAAGCGGAATGCCTTGAAGCGGTTGACTATCTTTTGTCGCTCGGCGCTGCGGTGAACACAGTGGATCAGAACGGCGAGACAGCAATGCACGGCGCGGCCTACAAGAGCCTGCCCCAAATGGTGCAATTCCTCGCCGATCGCGGCGCGAAGGTGGAGCTGTGGAACCGAAAGAACAAATACGGTTGGACCCCAGTGATGATCGCCGAAGGGTTCCGGCCCGGTAACTTCAAACCTTCCGTCGAGACACTCGAAGCCCTGCATGGCGTGATGCGCGCAGCCGGCATCGCTCCGCCGCCGCCCACCCCTCGACCCGCTCCCGGCGCCGGCCCCAAAGGTTACGACGATGGAAGTGCGAAACTTCCTGCGCCACCGGGACAATGACCCGGCCGGCCCCTTGATCTCTCCCACAAGAACAAGTCAAAGACTCGTTACCTCGTCTCCCGCGGTTAACCGGGCCAGGAGGCCGCCGAACCGCCGGTCAGTCCGGTCATTTCTCACGGCCATGGCCAGAGCTTTCGTCTGGCCAACGAGCACCACCAGCTTTCTTCCGCGAGTAATGGCGGTGTAAACGAGGTTGCGCTGGAGAAGCAGGTACTGCTGCATGGCCAAAGGAATGACCACAGCAGGAAACTCCGATCCTTGCGATTTGTGGATGGTGATGGCGTAGGCCAAAGCCAGTTCGTCCAGCTCGCCGAAGTCGAAGGCGATCTCGCGCTTGTCAAAGCGGACCACAACCTCCTGTTCGACGGGATCGATGCGCACGATTTGGCCGATGTCGCCGTTGAAGACTTCTTTGTCGTAGTTGTTTTCCGTCTGAATGACCTTGTCGCGCGGCCGGAATTGCCAGCCGAATCTCTCGACAAGCCCCTCCGCGGCGCGAATGGGATTCAACTCGGCCTGAAGAGCCACGTTCAGTTCGCGAATGCCCAGGGAGCCGCGGTTCATCGGGCAGAGCACCTGAACGTCGCGGATCGGGTCCAGGCCAAATCGCCTCGGAATCCGTTCCTTGACTGCGCCAATCAACGTCCGGGCAATCTGGTCCGGCTCGGCCCGTTCGATAAAGTAAAAGTCCGAAAGACTCTTTTCCTCGGGCAATTCCGGCATCAGCCCCTGGTTGATGCGATGGGCATTCGTAATGATCCGGCTCCCTGCGGCCTGGCGGAAAACTTCAGTCAAACGCACTACCGGCACCGTTTTGCTGCAGATCAAATCGTTCAACACCGCGCCCGGCCCCACGGAGGGAAGCTGGTCCACGTCGCCCACCAGAATCAAATGCGCCCGCTCCGGCAATGCCCGGAGCAAGTGATGCATCAACGGCAGGTCGATCATCGAAGACTCGTCCACGACGAGCAGATCGCACTCGAGCGGGTTCCGCTCGTTGCGGAGGAAGCCCCCCGTCCGCGGATTAACCTCGAGCAAGCGATGGATCGTTTGCGCCTCGCAGCCGGTCGCTTCGGCCAGACGCTTGGCGGCGCGGCCGGTGGGCGCCGCCAGCAGGCAGGCAAACTGTTTGGCGCAAAGAATCAAAAGGAGAGAATGAATCAAGGTCGTTTTGCCCACGCCCGGACCGCCCGTCAGTATCGTCAGGCGATGGGAGAGTATCTCTTGCAGCGCATCGCGCTGGCTGCCTGCCAGCTCCTTCCCGGTCTTTCGTTCGCACCAGGCTATGGCTTTCTCCAGCACAATGGCTGGAAACTGCGCGGGCCTTGCCGCCAGCGTCTTGACACGCTCAGCCACAAACTCCTCGGCGCGCTGGAGGTGAGGAAGAAAAACGAAATGTTCGCCGGCCACGCTCTCGCACCGAAGCTCCCGCTCGGCCAGCGCCTTCTCCAACGCCTGAACGACGATCTTTTCGTCAACCAGCAACAGCTTTCCAGTTTCATCCAGGAGCTGTCCAACGGGCAGGGCGCAATGACCGCGAGTCGTCGCTTCCTGCAGAACGTGACGCAGCCCCGCCGTGGCCCTCAACAAGGAGTCAAACGGAATCCCGATCTTGCGCGCGATCTGGTCGGCGCTTTTGAATCCGATGCCGCGAATGTCGGCCGCAAGGGCAAATGGATTGGCGCGGACCTTTTCGATTGCGTCCTCCCCATACGTCTTGTAGATGCGCACCGCCCGGCTGGTGGAGACCCCGTTCGAGTGCAGGAACACCATGATCTCACGGATCACCCGTTGCTCGGCCCAGGCAGCTTTGATCTTTCGCCGGCGCATCGGGCCGATCCCATCGACCTCCTCCAGCCGGGCGGAACAGCTCTCGATAATGTCAAAAATCTGTTCGCCAAACTTCGCCACCAGTTTCTCGGCGTAGGCCGGGCCGATGCCTTTGACCATGCCGCTGCCAAGGTATTTGATGATTCCTTCGCGGCTGCTGGGAGCGGAACAGTTCAGCAGCTCGGCCTTGAATTGCTGTCCGAATTCGCGGTCGCTCACCCAGCGGCCTTGCGCCGTCAACCATTCTCCTGCCGTCACCGAGGCCGCCATTCCAACAACCGTCACCAGCTCCCGACGGCCTGTGACCTGAACTCTCAGGACCGCAAAGCCGTTCTCCTCGTTAAAAAACGTCACCCGTTCGACCAGACCCGTCAGGGCTTCAGGATGCATCGAGCTGGAGCGATTCTGCACCTGGAAATCATTGCCAACGCAGGCTCAAATGACAAGCAAGCGGGCGAAAGCGATCTTGAGGACGCACCCACCGTGTGCCTTCTTCGACAGCCGACAAGTTGCCGCCCGCCTGCCCTTGAACCTCGTAGCAGCCGACCTAAGGAGGCTCTAAATCTCGCGTCCAAGGTCGAAGTGAGCCTCCCTACGTCGGCTGCTACAATTCCAGAAGTTTCTGTTTTCCAACCGGTCCTTGCGTTATAGTCGGCGGCACGATGCTCGTCGGACCCTTGCGCCTTGAATCGAATTTCTTCCTGTCGCCGCTGGCTGGTTATACGAACCTTCCTTTTCGTTTGACCGTCCGGGAGCTGGGCGGAGTGGGACTTGCCACCACCGACCTGGTCAATGCGCGATCTCTCCTCGAAAAGAATCCGAAAGCATTCAAGCTCATCGAAACGTCACCGGCAGACCGTCCCCTGGCGGTGCAGTTGTTTGGATCGGTGCCGGAAGAGATGCGCGACGCGGCGCAATATCTTGAATCGAAGGGCGTGGATTCGGTGGATATCAACATGGGCTGCCCGGTGCGCAAGGTCTGCCGGGTGGGCGGCGGCTCCGCCATGATGACCGAGATGTCGAAAACAGCTCAGCTCGTCAGAGGCATGGTCGATGCAGTCCGCATTCCGGTGACGGCGAAGATGCGCCTGGGTTGGGACGACCAGAATATTACCGCGCCCGATCTGGCCCGGGCTTTGGAGGATGCCGGCGCGGCGGCAATCGCGGTCCATGGCCGAACCCGCGAGCAGGGGTTTGCGGGCAGCGTGAATCTGCCGGGCATCCGGGCCGTGGTCGAGGCCGTCCGGCACATCCCAGTCATTGGCAATGGCGACGTGGTGTCACCGCAAGCCGCCCGGCGAATGTTCGACGAGACCGGCTGCCACGCCGTCAGCATTGGACGGGGCGCGTTCTATAATCCATGGATTTTCTCGCAAACGCTCCATTACTTGCGCAGCGGCGAGCTGTTGCCCGAACCGCCCTTCGAAGAGCGGGTCCGCGTCATGTGCCGCCACCTGGATTTGATGGTGGAGGTTTTTGGCGAAACGCTCGGCTGCCGCATGTTTCGCAAAGTGGCGCCGTGGTATGCAAAGCGATTCGGCCCGGCGAACGAGTTCAACCGCCGCGCGGTGCAGATCGCCTCGCAGTCGGAGTTTCATGAGGTGCTCTCCGAATACCGTGAATGGCGTCGCCAGTTTTTAGACGATAAAGGTGAACTGAAACCAGCCTACATGCCCGCGCCCTTGATCCCCTCGTTCATGGGCGAACCCGCGGCCGCCGCCCGAAATAAGATTCCGGTTCCCAAGGGGCCGGTTGAAGTTTGGTAACTCCCCGGATTTTGCCCCCAGGATGCCCCTCGAATTTCTCCGGGCGCGGCTGTCACCAGCCGCAGCATGCGCCAATGCGAAAGGCGCTCGGGACGCCCGGCGTTGGTTCGGGCATGCTCGCGACGCGCTGCGGCTGGGGCAGCCGCGCTCCTTTTGCGGCGTTGCACCGCTGTGCTGTGTCGCGCATTGCCAATCCGCGGCGCCACTACCTTCCAGCGCGCCCACTACTACGGCTGACACTCAAGTCGGATCGCCCTGAAGGCAGTTCAAAACAGAATGGCCCGAAACACGAATGCTTCGGGCGATGGCCTGCGTGACAAACTCCTTGGCCTTCGACACGGCCGCAGTCAGCTTTTCCCCGCGAGCGCAATAAGCCGCAATGGCGGCCGAATAGACGCAACCCGTCCCGTGGGTCGAGACGCCCCGGATGAATGGCGCCGTTAACAACAACTCATCTCGCCCGTCATAGAAAATGTCCGCAGCCTCGCTCAAGCCGCGCAAATGACCGCCTTTGACAAGCGCAGCGCAGCCGAAACGGGCGCGCAGATTCCTCGCAGCCTTCCGGGAATCCTCGACAGACCGCAGCCGCGTGCGCAGGAGCAACTCGGCCTCGGGAATGTTCGGCGTGACGAGCGTCGCCAACGGCAGCAGTTCGTCCTCGATCACACGAATGGCCGAGCGGTGCAGCAGCCGCGCTCCGCTGCTGGCAATCATCACCGGATCCACAATCAGGACTCGCTCTGGCCAGCCTTTCAGACAATCCGCAACGGCTCGAACGATGCCGGCATTCAAGAGCATTCCTGTCTTGACCGCTGCCGGCGGCAATTCCGCGAAAACAGCTTCGATCTGCTTGCGCACCATCCCCGGGCTGCAAGCCTGGATACCGTAAACACCTCGGGGATTTTGGGCTGTCAATGCCGTGGTGGCGCTGGCCCCATGCACTCCCAATCCAGCAAATACCTTCAGATCGGCCTGGATGCCGGCTCCGCCGCCGCTGTCGGAACCGGCAATGGTGAGCGCCACCGGCATGCTTCGCTGTCTGGCCACGCGCCTATCAAGCCAGAAGATCGGAGAGTTGCGCAAGTTGGCCGGTGAGCTTTAAATGGTCTCAATCCTGTCCCATGAAAACAAAAACGCTTCTTCAGACCGTTTTACTGGCGGCCACAACCCTTGCTCTCACTTCCCGGCAGGCCGCATCGTCCCCGCCCAATGCGCCGGAAGGGTGGCAGACCGCAGCGCCGCGGGAGGAAATCCGGCCGCAGTTTCTGTTCGAGCCGGCAGGCGGCGGAGGGGATGACGGGCGTTTCATCATTCAGGCAGACTCGCGCGAAGGTTTGCACGGATATTGGACCAAGGCCTTTCCGGTCGAGGGCGGCCAACACTATCGCTTCAGCGCCCGGCGCAAAGGGCGCAACCTGGCCTCACCGCGCCGCAGCGCTCCCGTGCGTTTGCTCTGGCAGGATGGCTCCGGCAAACCGGTGCTGACCGGCGAACCCGTGGTCAGTTCGGTGCTGCCGGGCTTCGCGCGCCAGGCCGAACCTGAGTATCCGTATGAAGGCCCGATCAATGCCAGCGGCGAAACCGAACTGGTTGCCATCTACCGCGCGCCGCCAAAAGCCGCGCGCGCTGTCGTTGAACTCCACTTGCAATGGGCGCCAGGCGGCAGAGTGGAATGGAGCCGGATCGCCCTCGCTCCAACGGATGCGCCGCCCCCGCGCAAGGTGCGCCTGGCGGCCGTGCATTATCGGCCCAAGGATGGAAAAACGCCCGTGGGCAATTGCCGGCAATTCGCTCCCCTGATCGAAGACGCGGCCCGTCAGAACGCCGACCTGGTCGTGCTTCCGGAAACGTTGACCTATTACGGATTGGGCAGGACCTTCGCGGATTGCGCCGAACCAGTCCCGGGCCCGGGCACGGATTACTTCGGAGCTTTGGCGAAGAAATTCGATCTTTACATTGTGGCCGGCCTCATCGAGCGAGATCGCCACCTCATTTACAACGTCGCAGTGCTCCTGGCGCCCGACGGCCAGGTGGCCGGGAAATATCGAAAGGTGGCGTTGCCGCGGTCCGAAATCGCCGGCGGCATCACACCGGGAAATGAATATCCGGTCTTCGACACGCGATTTGGCAAATTGGGGATGATGGTTTGCTACGACGGTTTCTTTCCGGAAGTGGCGCGGCAGCTTTCGATGCGCGGCGCCGAAGTGATCGCCTGGCCGGTCTGGGGTTGCAATCCCATGCTGGCGAGCGCGCGCGCTTGTGAAAACCACGTTTACCTGGTCAGCAGCACCTACGAAGACATTTCGCGAAACTGGATGCTGACCGCGGTT
>CAZCUL010000448.1:0-5376 GCA_964501475.1 uncultured Verrucomicrobiota bacterium
GTCTGTGGGGAAACGAGTACGCACCCCAATGGGGTGCCAGAGAGCTTCCGGCAAAGCCTGCGGAGGAAATAGGCACTGCGGCGACGCAACCTCATGTCGGAGAGAAAACTCTGGCACCCCGCTGGGGTGCTGCTTCTTTGCCAACCCTTTCCGGAGGTCTCCGCGTTGCGTCGACCTCCGGCTACCCACGGGCAACCCGTCGGGTTGGTACGAAGCGAAGCTTCGCACCACGCGGGCTCTGGCCCGCAGCGCTCTGGCCGCAACAGGGACTTTGGAAGAACCAGCGCGTTGGTCGCTTTCAAGCCGCTGCGGCTCAGGCAAGCCGCGGTCCGACCGAACCGCCGGGTGCATGGTAACAATGTGCGATTCCGGGATCGTCGAAACTACCCATGTATAAAATCATTGGAGCGGATCAAAAGGAATACGGGCCGGTCAGTCCGGATCAGATCCGGCAATGGATCGCTGAGCGCCGTTTGAACGGGAACAGCCTCCTCCAGGAGGAAGGCAGCGCGGCCTGGAAACCTTTGTCCGCCTTTCCGGAATTCGCGGCGGCGCTGCCTTCCGCGGCGCCCATTGCGGCCGGCGCGCCCTTGCCGGTGCCGGTCGCAGGCGCCCAGCAACCCAACAACCCGATGGCGGTTGCCGGACTGGTTTGCGGCATTCTGGCGGTGAGTTGCTGTCCTTGCGGAGCGCTCTTTTCCATTCTCGGCATTACGTTTTCCTGCATTGCCCTCTCCCAGATCAAAACCAATCCCTCCCAGGGCGGCAAATCGCTGGCCACCGTCGGCCTGGTGCTTTCGGGAGTCGGGCTGGCGCTTTGCCTGCTCGGCTGGACTTTCGGGATCATTCAGGAGGTAATGCGCCAGATCGGCCGGTAACGCCGGCTTCGCGAACAACAAACCGCTATGTACCGCATCATTGGAGCAGACGGCCGCCAATACGGCCCGGTCACTGAAGGGCAACTGCGCGAATGGATCAGCGCGAGGCGCGCGAACCCTCAGACCCTGGCGCAAGGCGAAGCCAGCATCGAGTGGCGCCCGCTTTCCACCTTTCCCGAGTTCGCCGCGGTCCTGGCGGAGGCTGCCGTGCCGCCGCCGGTGGAAGCTTATGATCCGCGCCGGTCCAAGCTGGTCGCCGGTTTGTTGGGAATCCTTCTCGGCTGGCTGGGAGTGCACCGCTTCTATCTCGGTTACGTGGGCATCGGCGTGGCCCAGATCATCGTCACTTTTCTGACTTGCGGTCTGGGAGCGTTATGGGGCTTCATCGAAGGCATTCTCATCCTCGTAGGCAGCACGATTGTCACGGATGCCGAAGGGCGGCCCCTCAGGGAGCAGTGACGTGGAAGAAGGGCGGCGCAACCAGTGGCTCTGCGTAGTCATCAATCAATTCGCCTTTCCCGGTTTAGGCACCATTATCAGCGGAAGCCGGACCGGCTACTTGCAGGCCGCCATCATGGTGGCCGGATTCGTTTTGGTCATGTGGTTCCTCCTCGCGCTCATTGCAGGGGCGGTGCGGGTGCTGACCTATCCGGAGTTGGCGGAGGAAGATTTTGCGGCCTTCTATCGACCGCATGCCTGGGCCTGGCAGGTTGGGTTGCCCCTCTGCGCGCTCGCCTGTCTTTGGGCCTTGTTCAGCAGCATCGCCATTTTGCGCGCGAATCGCCAGGCTCCATAACTGCATTCCATAAATCTCAATGAGTTCGGCGGCAACCAATGCCCGGGAAGCGGCGCGGCGGTTTAAGCAGCAATTTGGTTATACCCCCACGCATACCGTCACCGCTCCCGGCCGGTTGGAACTCCTCGGAAACCACACGGACTACAACCTCGGCCTGGTCATGGCCGCGGCCATAAATCGCTTTTTGAGCATGGCTGTGTCGCCCCGAAAGGACGGTCGCATTGAACTTTTTTCATCGGCCTTTCCCGGGAAGGAAAGCTTCTCCATCACGAACCTGGCGAAGAATCCGGAGGCGCCCTGGGCCAACTACGTCAAGGGCGTCCTCTTACAACTCAAGCAGCACCGCGTGTCCGTTCCCGGTTTCAATGCCGCCATCCACGGCACGCTTCCAATCGGAGCAGGTTTGAGCAGCTCGGCGGCTCTGGAAGTCGCCACCGCGCTCGCCATCCGGCAATTGAGCCCTTATACGCTTACGCCCACCGGCTGCACATTGCCCCCTGTACGAGATGAAAGGGGCGAATTGCCCCCCTTAACAACTCAGGAGCGGCTCGAAATCGCGCGCCTCTGCCAAACGGCGGAAGATCAGTTTGTCGGTGTCCACTGCGGCATCCTCGACCAGATGACCGGCCTCTTCGGCAAAGCATTTACAGCGTTGGAAATCGATTGCGAGTCTCTCGCGGTCGAACACCTGCCCCTCTACGGCGACGTCGCCATTGTGGTCTGTCACAGCGGCGTGGAGCACAACCTGGTGTCGGCGGAATACAACGAACGCCGCGAGCAATGCGCCGCGGCAGCGCGCGCCCTGGGCGTGCCGGCGTTGCGCAGAGTGGACTTGAAATTTCTCACTGGCAACAGGCAGAGGCTCGATGACCGCCAGTATGATTGCGCCTATCATGTCGTGGGAGAGATTCAGCGGGTCATTTTCGGTTCGCGCGCCTTGCGGGAGGGCGATGTGGAGCAGTTTGGCCAATACATGTTTCAAAGCCACGAAAGCTCGCGCGATTTCTTCAAAAATAGTTGCCCGGAGTTGGATACGCTCGTGGAAATAGCGAGGGCTCACCCGGACTGTCTCGGAGCCCGCCTGACCGGTGGCGGCTTCGGCGGCGCCACCATCAACCTGGTCCGGCGCGGGGCGATGCCATGTTTCGTGGAGCACATGACTACAGCATTTGCCGGGCGAACCGGGCGCGGGCTGGAACTGATGTTGTGTGAAACGGCGGATGGGGCGTGTTAATTCCCCGCTTGCTCAACTCAGCATCGAAATAATGACTGAACATTACGACAGCCAGGGTGCAATTGTTCGAAAGAGAGGGCGCCACCATAGTCGTCTTCGCCGTAGGAACTGTGCAACGGGTTTTGATTGACTCGAACTACTGCAAGCGCGGGGGCTCGGCTCATTGTTTCGGTCAACGTGAGCGCGACTGTCGTGCGCAACGTATTTACGGGCTTCGCTTTAAGCATCAACAGCACCGGCCATGCGATTGGCCCCACCTTTATTACCAGTGGGATTATCTGGGGGTCGTGGGCACAACCGGTGCCGATATAAGCCCTTGGGCCAATTTCCAAAATTAAAGAGTTTCCGGGTCAACCCAAATACTGTGGTTATGAAAGCAACACTGACGGCATTCCTTTTGTCGAGTGCCCTGGCGCATTCCGCTCTTGCCGCCACGGCGATCAACCCCGCCAATCGCTTCAGCTACGGCGCGAATATCGGATGGATGGACTGGCGCGGTGATGCGGAGAACGGCACCGTCATCGGCGAGTTTGTCTGTGCGGGTTACATCTACGGAGCCAATTTCGGCTGGATCCATCTGGGGGACGGCACCCCCGCCAATGGCCTCCGCTATCAAAATGATTCAGCGACCGATTTTGGCGTGAACCACGATGGAACGGGAAACCTGCG
The DNA here is from genome assembly GCA_964501475.1 of uncultured Verrucomicrobiota bacterium. Taxonomy (GTDB): domain Bacteria; phylum Verrucomicrobiota; class Verrucomicrobiia; order Limisphaerales; family CAZCUL01; genus CAZCUL01. Next base: position 3,578 of record CAZCUL010000448.1, read on the forward strand.
CGGGTTTGCCTACGGCGCAAACATAGGGTGGCTGAATTTCACCGACCGCGATGCCAGCGGCGCTCTCTTTGAAGGTCCCAAAGTGGATTTGTTGACCGGGCGCCTGAGCGGTTTTGTCTGGAGCGGCAATTGCGGCTGGATCAGCCTGAGCAACGCCCAGGCATTTGTGCAAACCGATTCCATCGCCATGGGAGCCGACTCAGACAGTGATGGCATTGCGGACGCCTGGGAGCGGTTGCACTTTGGCGGCCTCACCACCGCCGATGCCATGAGTGACACCGATGGAGACGGGTTCAGCGACGTGGGGGAATACGGCGCGGACACAAACCCGAATGACGCAGATGATTTTCTGCGCATTACCGCCTACAGCACAGCCTCAGCAGGCGCGATGAACACGGTCACCTGGACGAGCGTGCCGACACGGCATTATCGCATTTTGAAAACGAACGATGTCACCACGCCTCTGCCCCGGATGGATGTGGGATTGGGCTTGATCCCGCCGGACGCGGGCAGCACTACGACACGGACCTTTATGGACAGCCCCTCACCGCTTCGCTTCTTTGAGATCGAGGCGCGGCGTCCGCTGGCGCCGTAAGAAAAATCGGCCGGTTTCCAGTTTCAACCTGCCAGGCGAAAGTCGCGTAGCTGAGAATCACGCGCCAGCGTTTGGAGTGCTGGCAGCTTGCTCCCGCTTTCGCCCCCGTCCATCCTTCCCCTCGCTAAAGTTCCTTTGCCGGCGCGATCTAATTCTGAGAGGCCGCAATATCCTCGTTCATCTTGTCGTAAAGCGCCTCGAAACGCGAGACCACTTCCGGATGTTCGGCGGCGACGTTTCGTTGTTCGCCCGGGTCGTTCTTCAGATCGAACAGCATCATCGGCCTGGGCCTGTCACCGGTTTCCAACCCGGGATATTCCCTGGGATGCGCCTCCTCGCAAGGGGCGAGGATGGTGACGCCATCGGGTCCGCGGGGGGTCCATTTTTCCGCGGGTGCCATGGACTTGCGCGCGTTGGGCGCAGGAACGTGAAGTCTCCAACGTTCGTCCCGCACCGTCGCGAGCCAGCAATTCTCCATTTAACCCGGAGAGCGGCTGTCCTCAGCCGCAGGTGGGAAGCGCGATGACGCGGGAAAATCCCCCAGTGCCCTTGCGAGTTCGTTCGTGCTGCGGGGGGACAGCCGCGCTCCGCAACAAGCTGCATTGTTACGAATTCCTGGCCCGGCATAAAAAGACTCGCGTTCCTCCGCCCGGGCTGGGTCTAATGAGGCGTCTGATCTAATGAGCGAAACGCCGCAATTCGATGAAGCTCTAATCTACGCCCGCCGCATTCATGCCGGGCAGGTGCGCCGCAAAACCGGGATGCCCAGAATTGCCCATTTGCTCGCCGTGACCGCTCTCGTCCTCGAACATGGCGGCACGGAGAAGGAAGCCATCGCTGCGTTGCTGCACGATGCGGTGGAAGATGCCGGCGGCGCCAAACGTCTCGAGGAAATTCGCCGGCTCTTCGGCAAAGACGTCGCCGAAATCGTGCAGGGCTGCACGGAACCTGAAGAGACGCCCAGGGCGCCGTGGCGCGAACGGAAGCAACAATATATTTCCTATGTACTGGCGGGCTCACCTTCAGTGTGGCTGGTAGCCGCGGCGGACAAGCTTCATAACGCCCGGGCCTTGCTCCGGGATTATCGCGAGGAAGGGGACGCCTTGTGGAAGCGCTACCGTGGCGGCAAAGAGGATACGCTCTGGTATTACCGAACTTTGGTCGAGGGATTGCGCAAAGCTCGCCAGCGGACGCTCGTCGAGGA